>NZ_JBDPMC010000053.1:0-46150 GCF_039871625.1 Micromonospora sp. B11E3
GGGAAAGAGCCCGGTGCGACCGCGGGGCAGGGATGCCCGGTCGGGCCAAGGAGTGCCTCGTCACGGGCACCGGGACCATGTACAACGACCGGCAGCCGGCCCGCATTCCACCCGGCCCGAACCCGGCGAGGGCTCGCCTCGATCCGGAAAGCCGACGGGGGCGTCGTGCTACCTCCGGGGCATCGGTTGCTGCTCGGTCGTGCGTCAGGTGTAACGACCCCGCCCCGGCCACGATTCCGCCCCCACGATGCCGCCGATCACACCAGCAGCAGCCGCGAACCAGACACACGGTGGCGAATCGCCGCACCCGGGCCGGGATGACCCACTCCATGCCACCGACATCGGGGCATCCGGAGGGCTCGGACAGCCCCATGTCGCCACCATGGAGTCGATCACGGCACCGGCATCCACCCCTGCCCCGGCCACGATTCCGCCCCGACGCCGGTCACACCCCAACCGCGGACCGGACATACGGGGCCGATCGCCGCACCCGGGTCGGGTGATCCACCCCCATGTCGCCGACATGGTGGCATCCGGAGACCCTCGGACACCCCATGTCGCCGACATCGAGCCGATCAAGACGCGGCGGCCACCCCCCCACCGCGATCAAGCCCGTCACGGCTCGAACTTGTAACCCAGCCCCCGAACGGTGACGATGAACCGCGGCGCGGACGGCTCCGGCTCGACCTTCGAGCGCAGCCGCTTGACGTGCACGTCCAGGGTCTTGGTGTCGCCCACGTAGTCGGCGCCCCAGACCCGGTCGATCAGCTGCCCCCGGGTGAGCACCCGGCCGGCGTTGCGCAGCAGCAACTCCAGCAGCTCGAACTCCTTCAGCGGCAACTGCACGGGGGCCCCGTCGACCGTCACCACGTGCCGCTCGATGTCCATCCGCACCGGGCCGGCGGCCAGCGTCGGCGCGCCCGACTCGGCGGCCTCGGTGCTCTGCCGGCGCAGCACGGCCCGGATCCGGGCGACAAGCTCCCGGGGCGAGTACGGCTTGGTCACGTAGTCGTCGGCGCCGATCTCCAGGCCGACCACCTTGTCGATCTCGCTGTCCCGCGCGGTGACCATGATGATCGGCACGTGCGAGCGCTGGCGGAGCTGCCGGCACACCTCGGTGCCGGACATCTCGGGCAGCATCAGGTCGAGCAGCACGATGTCGGCGCCGGCCCGGTCGAACTCGGTGAGGGCGGACGGGCCGGTGGCCGCGACCGAGACCTCGAAACCCTCCTTGCGGAGCATGTACGACAGGGCGTCGGAGAACGACTCCTCGTCCTCGACCACCAGAACGCGGCTCAACACATTTCCTTTCATGACGGTCAGGCCGGACCGGCCTCGATCGAATCGGACGACGATGTCGGCGGGAGGTCGTCCGGGGGACGGGCGGGCAGCCGGATGGTGAACGTCGACCCACCACCAAGAGTGCTCGACACCTCGACCCGTCCGCCATGGTTGCTCACGATGTGTTTGACGATGGCCAGGCCCAGTCCGGTGCCGCCCGTGGCCCGGGAACGGGCCTGGTCGGCGCGGTAGAACCGCTCGAAGATCCGTTCGAGGTCCGTCGGCGCGATGCCGATCCCCTGGTCGGCGACGGCGATCTCGACCTGGTCGTCGTCGGCCCGGGCGGTGATCCGGACCCTGGTGTCCTCGCCCGAGTAGTTGACGGCGTTCTCGACCAGGTTCGCCACCGCCGTGGCGATCTGGGTGTCGCTGCCGTACACGGTCAGGCCGCGCTCCCCCTCGGTCACCACCTCGACGCGGCGGGCCGCCGCGGTGGTGCGGGTGCGGTCGACGGCCTCGGCGACGACCCAGTCCACGGCGACCGGCTCCGGCGCGGGCTGCGGTTCGGCCCCCTGGAGCCGGGTCAGCTCCAGCAGCTCCTGCACCAGCCGGCCCAGGCGGGTCGACTCGTGCTGGATGCGCTCGGCGAACCGGCGCGCGGCGACCAGGTCCTCGGAGAGGTCGGGTGCCGCGCCGGCCGGCTCGGTGGCGTCCAGCAGCGCCTCGGCGAGCAGTTGCAGCGCGCCGATCGGCGTCTTCAGCTCGTGGCTGACGTTCGCCACGAAGTCCCGGCGTACCCGGGCCAGCCGGTGCGACTCGGTGACGTCGACGGCCTCCACGGCCACGCACCCGCCGCCGATCGCCATCGCCCGCAGGTGCACGCCGAGCGGGTCCGGGCCGGCGTTGTCGCGGCCGCGCGGCAGGTCCAGCTCGATCTCGCGCCGCACGCCGGTCCGCCGCACCTGCCCGGAGAGGGTACGGATCAACGGGTGCGCGGCCATCGAGCCGGGCGTCGGTCCGGTGCGGAGCAGACCCATCGCCCGCGCTGCCGGGTTGACGAGGACGGGCACGTCGTCGGGGCCGAGCACCACGACGCCCGCCCGCAGCGAGTCCACCGTCCTGCGTCCGAGGCCGGAGAGAACCGTCTGCTGATCGTCGACCACCACGGGCCTCCCCCTGGCTCCGAGCCGGAGCCCGGCCCCGCCACCGCCACCGGGTGCGCGGCGTCGCCACGCCCGTACGAGGGCGGGCAGCAGCGACCCGACGGCCAGCCCGGCCGCCAGGGCCAGGACCACCGCCGTCGTCACCGCCCACTCCACGCGGCGATCGTAGGGTCATCGTTAACCTTGGCTCCGCCCATAACGGGACGAACCATCATCGCTTTCGGCAATGTTCACTCTCCGGTCCCGCGTCGTTCACCGCCGTTCACCTCGGCTCACCTCCCCCGGCCTACGGTGGTCGCACACCTGCTCAACCACCGCACCGGGCCCCGACCGACGGGCCCGGCGGCCACCGACCACAGGACGTGATGATGCGCGACGAGTTCCGGGCCGACCTGCACACCGTCAGCCAGCTGCTGGTGGACATGGCGGAGGGGGTCCGCGCCGCGATGCGCGAGGCGACCCGCGCCCTGCTCACCGCGGACCGCAAAGCCGCCGAGACCGTGATCGAACGGGACACCGAGATCGACGAGGAGTACCGGCACGTCGAGGAGCGGGTCTGCGACCTGCTCGCCCGGCAGGCCCCGGTGGCGTCCGACCTGCGGGCGATGATCACCGCCCTGCACGTCGCCGCCGACCTGGAGCGGATGGGCGACCTGGCGGACCACGTGGCCAAGACGGCCCTGCGCCGGCACCCGTCGCCGGCCGTCCCGGCGGAGCTGCGGCCGGTCTTCACGGACATGGCGGGCATCGCGGACCGGATGGCGGTGAAGATCGGCTCGGTGCTGGCCAAGCCGGACGCCGACCTCGCCGCCGAACTCGACCGCGACGACGACGCCATGGACGACCTGCACAAGAGCCTGTTCGGGGTGCTGCTCGGCGACGACTGGCCGTACGGGGTGGAGACGGCGATCGACGCCACGCTGCTCGGCCGCTTCTACGAGCGGTTCGCCGACCACGCGGTGAACTGCGGTGAGCACGTGGTCTACCTGATCACCGGGCAGCCCGCCCCGTCGGCGGGCTGAGCATCCGACGGAGGGCTCCCGCCGCGGCGGGAGCCCTCCGTCGCGTCAGCGGCCCTGGTTGGCGACCGCGGCGGCGGCCTCCTTGGCGGCGGCCGGGTCGAGGTACGTCCCGCCCAGGGTGAGCGGGCGCAGGTGCCGGTCCAGGTCGTAGCGCAGCGGGATCCCGGTCGGGATGTTCAGCTTGGCGATCGCCTCGTCGCTGATCTGGTCGAGGTGCTTGACCAGGGCGCGCAGCGAGTTGCCGTGCGCGGCGACCAGCACCGTCCGGCCCGCCAGGATGTCCGGCACGATCGAGTCGTACCAGTACGGCAGCATCCGCTCGACGACGTCCTTCAGGCACTCGGTGCGCGGCATCAGTTCGGTCGGCAGCAGGGCGTACCGGGGGTCGCCGACCTGCGACCACTCGTCGTTGTCGTCGATCGGCGGCGGCGGGGTGTCGTACGAGCGGCGCCAGAGCATGAACTGCTCCTCGCCGTACTCGTCGAGGGTCTGCTTCTTGTTCTTGCCCTGCAGGGCGCCGTAGTGCCGCTCGTTGAGCCGCCACGACCGGCGCACCGCGATCCAGTGCCGGTCGGCGGCGCTCAGCGCCAGCTCGGCGGTGCGGATCGCCCGGCGCAGGACGCTCGTGTGCACCACGTCCGGTAGCAGGTTGTGCTCGCGCATCAGCTCGCCGCCGCGCCGAGCCTCGGCCTCGCCCTTGGCGGTCAGGTCGACGTCGACCCAGCCGGTGAAGAGGTTCTTGGCATTCCAGTCGCTCTCGCCGTGCCGCAGCAGGACCAGCGTCCCGACGGTGGGCCCCTCGCTTGCAGTCATGCCGATCATCCTGCCGCACGCCGCGCGCGGACACGCGGGGACCGGTCGTGACGACCACCACGTGGAAAAGCCGGTGACCGGCGTTCCCGCCCGACACTAGGTTGTAAGGCATTGAGAATACATCGGTCATTACCGAAGCGGGGGCGGGCGTGCGCACGATGCGGGGTTGGTTCCGGGACACCACCGGCGGCCTACCGAGAACCTTCTGGTACCTGTGGACCGGCACCCTGATCAACCGGCTCGGCTCGTTCGTCCTGGTCTTCCTGGCCATCTACCTCACCCAGGAACGCGGCTTCGACGAGCTCCAGGCCGGCATGGTGCTCGGCCTGTGGGGCGTCGGCGGGGCGGTCGGCACCACGCTGGGCGGGACGCTCACCGACCGGTGGGGCCGGCGGCCGACGCTGCTCACCGCCCACCTCGGCGCGGCGAGCATGATGCTCACCCTGGGCTTCGCCCGGGACCTCTGGGCGGTCGCGGCCGGGGCGCTGCTGCTCGGCCTGTTCGCCGAGGCGGCCCGCCCGGCGTTCGGCGCGATGATGATCGACGTGGTGCCGGAGCGGGACCGGCTGCGCGCGTTCTCGCTCAACTACTGGGCCATCAACCTCGGCTTCGCCAGCGCGGCGATCCTCGCCGGGCTCGCCGCCGAGGCCAGCTACCTGCTGCTCTTCGTGGTCGACGCGGCCACCACAGTGGTCACCGCCGCGGTCATCTTCCGCAAGGTGCCGGAGACCCGGGCCCCGGCCCCGGCCGTGGCCGTACCGGCCGGCGCCGGGGCGGTCCGCCCGCAGGGCGCGCTGCGCACCATCCTCACCGACCGGGTCTACCTGGGCTTCGTCGCGCTCAACCTGCTCGCCGCGCTGGTCTTCCTCCAGCACATCTCGATGCTGCCGATCGCGATGGGCGAGGACGGGCTCGCCCCGACCACGTACGGGACGGTCATCGCGCTCAACGGGGTGCTGATCGTGGCCGGGCAGCTCTTCGTCCCGCGGCTGATCCGGGGGCGCAGCCGCTCGCACGTGCTCGCCCTGGCCTCCCTGGTGATGGGCGTCGGCTTCGGCCTGACCGCGTTCGCCGACGCCGCCTGGCTCTACGCGGTGACCGTGCTGATCTGGACCGTCGGCGAGATGCTCAACTCGCCGTCCAACTCCACCCTGATCGCGGAGCTCTCCCCCGCGGACCTGCGGGGCCGGTACCAGGGCGTGTTCTCGCTGTCCTGGCAGATCGCCGGGGCGACCGCCCCGATCCTCGGCGGCCTGATCCGCCAGCAGGCCGGCAACGCGACGCTCTGGCTGGGCTGCGCGGCGGTCGGTGCCCTCATCGCCGTCGCGCACCTGGTCTCCGGGCCGGCCCGGGAGCGGCGGGCCGTCGCGCTGCGCCCGGCCGCCACGCGGGTCGAGCCGGTCGGCGAGGTGCGGCCCCCGGCGCCGCAGGTGGCCGAGGCCGCGGCCAGCGCGCCCGCCGCGCCGATCGAGCCGGCCACCCCTGGGTACGCCCCGGACGCCACCGACCCGGGCCGGCGCCCGGTCGCCCCCGCCGGGGCGCGATGAGCGGCGACACGCTGGCGCGCCGCCCCGGCGGTCCTGGTGCCGTATCGGCCTACGTTCGCCTGGTCGTTGCGCGCTGTCGCACTGGGCAGCCTCGTTGAGCCGCTGCCGTGCCTCGTGAGCACCGCGCCAGGGGACGGACGGACCGACGCAAAGCGCCCACCTCGGCCCTCGGGCCGTGGTGGGCGCTCGCACCGTGCCCCGGCGGCGGCGGGCGACACTCACCCCCGTAAGCGTCGCCCGCTCGCGCCGCCGGTCCAACGGATGGCACCGTCCCCCAACGGTGTGCTCCACCCGTCCCCACGCCTCGCCCGTGCACGGATCTGATCGATCCGCCGCTCCCCCGAACGTTTCCGAGCGTAGCGTGGTGCAATAAAGTTAGTTCGCCCTGATTACGGATTTCAACCCGGATCGCTGTCTCGCCGGTCACAGCACCGCCGTCCGATACCGGTCACCGCTTCATCGGGCTCTTCGTTGGCCAACAGCGTCTACCCGGCCCGCATTCCCGCAAACGCTCAGGCGTCCTCACGATGCGGGGACTCCGTACGGAAGAAGTTGCTCTGCCGGCCGTCCCGCATCTGCTCCTGGTAGATGAGGTTCACCTGGCGCTCGTCGAACGTCCGGAACCAGTCGTCCCAGCTGACCTCGCGGACCCGGCTGCTCTCCCGGTAGCCCGGCATGTTGAACGTCAGCACACCCGGGCGACCTTCCCGCTCCGTGCCGGCGATCGTGGCCGGACGGGCGTTGCGCTCCTGCGCCCAACGCCGGATCACGTCGTGGTTGGTCGTCACCAGGCTGCGCCCCGGGCGCTCCGGCCGGTCCTGGAGCGAGGTGATCACCTGGGAGGAGCGCACCGACCGGGACGACGTCGGGCCGGTCCTGGTGCCCGTACGCGCCGGTGCGGTCGCCGTCCTCCGGGCCGGCGCGGCGGCGGCCCGCCGGCCGCGTCCGGCCGCCGTCGCCTTCGCCGTCGCGGCCTTCTTCGCCGGGGCGGCCGCCCTGGCGGGGGCCTTCTTCGCCGCGGCCTTCTTCGTGGGCGGCGCCTTCCTCGCCGCGGCCTTCGTCGCGGGCGCCACCTTCTTCGCCGCCGCCTTCTTCGCTGGTGCCTTCTTCGCGGGCGCCGCCCTCTTCGCCGCCGCGGCCTTCTTCGCTGGTGCCGCCCTCTTCGCCGCCGCGGCCTTCCTGGCGGGGGCCTTCTTCGCCGCCGCCTTCGTGGCCGGAGCCGCCTTCTTCGCCGCGGCCTTGCGGGCCGGGGCCGGCGCGGCCTTGGCGCGCGCCGTCGTCGTCTTCCGGGCGCCCCCGGCGGCCTTCCGCGCGCCGGCCGCGGCCTTCTTGCCGGTGGCCCGGCCGGCCGGCCCTGTCGCGCCCCGCGCCGCGCCGCCCGCGCGGCCCTCGGCGCGCAGCGTCCGGGCCAGGGTCTTCACCAGTTCCGGCTTGCGCAGCGCGGAGATCCCGGAGACGCCGCGCCGCCGCAACTGGCCGCGGATGTCGTCCACCTTCATCCGGGAGATCTCCGACTCGGAGATCTGCGGGGTGTCCGGGGTCTGGTTGCCCGCCTGCCGTCTGGTCGCGGTCGCAGCCCCGCCGCGACCTGAGCTGTTCCGCTGAGCCATGGGACGCTCACGCTCCTCGACAGTCCGTACTCGGCGCGCGGTCGATCCCAGTGCCGCACCGCGCGGTGCGGCATACCCGTCAGGACGGCTCCGAACCTCCATCCGGTGCCTTACCTGCCGCTGCCGCCTTCGGGGCGGACGATGACTCGAAGAGGTGGGCGAACGCGGCGAGGTTGGCCGTCGACTCGCCCCGGCTGACCCGCCACTCCCACTCCCGTCGGATGGCGGTGCCGAAGCCGATCTCCAGCATGGTGTCGAAGGACTCGTCGGCGTACGTCAGCACGGCGCCGAGCAGGCGGTCCAGTTCGTCCTCGTCCAGCCCCGCGAGGTTGACCCGGCCGGTCAGGTAGACGTCGCCGACGGCATCGATCGAGAAGGACACCCCGTACATCCGGGCGTTGCGCTGCAACAGCCACGCCCACAGTTCCTCGCGCCGCTCGTCCGGCTGGCGCATCACGAACGCCTCGATCCGCAGCGCGTGCTCGCCGACGATCAGGTTGCAGACCGTCTTCAGCTTGTGCGTGCCCGGCAGGGTGACCGCGTACGACGCCTCGCCCGTGGACTCGACGGCGAGCTCCCGCTCGGCGCAGACCGACTCGATCAGGGCGGCCACTTCGCTCTTCCGGCTCATCCGGCCCACTCTACGAGCGCGCCCTGCCGTGCGCCCCTCGCCAGGAGTGCGCCCCTCACCAGGAGCAGGTGAGGGCCGGGTCGCCGGCGAGGCTGCTGGCCAGCCGACCCCGGTGCTCGGCGATCGCCTCGCCGTACACGGCGAGCAGGCGGGTGACCGTGCGGTCCCAGGAGAAGTTGCGGGCGTGCAGCTGGGCCCCGCGGCCCAGCGCGGCCCGGCGTACCGGGTCGGGCAGCAGGCGCGCCAGCGTACGGGCCCAGTCGACCGGGTCGTGGCCGTCGATGAGCACGCCGCTGACCTGGTCCTGGACGGCGGTTACCAGGCCACCGACGGCGGCGGCCAGCACCGGCGTACCGCACGCCTGGGCCTCCAGCGCGACCAGCCCGAACGACTCGTTGTGCGACGGCACCGCGACCAGGTCGGCGGCCCGGTACACGGCCGGCAGGTCGTCGCCGGTGCACGGCGGCAGGAAGCGCACCCGGTCGGCGACGCCCAGCGAGGCGGCCAGCTCGATCAGGGCGGTGGGCCGGTCGAGCCCGCTGCCGCTGGGGCCGCCGACGATGACCACGGTCAGCTCGTCGGCGAGCCGGGGATCGCGCTCGCGCAGCGCGGCGGCGGCGCGGATCAGCACGTCGGGCGCCTTCAGGGGCTGGATGCGGCCGACGAAGGCCACCACGTACCCCTCGGTGGGCAGCCCCAGCCGGCGGCGGGCGGCGAGCGCCGCGGCGCGCCGGTCCCCGGCGGCGGGGCGGAACCGGTCCAGGTCCACGCCGGGCTCCACCACGGCGACCCGGGCCGGGTCGGCGTCGTACCGGTGCAGCAGGTCGTGGGCCTCGACGCGGGTGTTGGCGACCAGCCGGTCGGCCTCGGCCACCACCTGTTCCTCGCCGATCACCCGGGCCTTCGGCTCGGGCCGGTCCCCGGCGGCGAGCTGCGCGTTCTTCACCTTGGCCAGGGTGTGCGCGGTGTGCACCAGCGGCACCCCCCAGCGCTCCTTGGCCAGCCAGCCGACCTGCCCGGAAAGCCAGTAGTGGGAGTGGATCAGGTCGTAGTGGCCCGGCGGGCGGGCCGCCTCGGCGCGCAGCACCCCGGCGGTGAACGCGCAGAGCTGCCCGGGCAGCTCCTCCTTGGTCAGCCCTTCGAGCGGGCCGGCGGTGACGTGCCGGACGTGCACGCCCGGGGCCATCTCGACCACCGGCGGCAGGTCGCCGGAGGTGGCCCGGGTGAAGATCTCCACCTCGACGTCGGCCTGGGCCAGCCGGCGGGCGATCTCCAGGATGTAGACGTTCATGCCGCCCGCGTCGCCCGTCCCGGGCAGGTGCAGGGGCGAGGTGTGGACCGAGACGGTGGCGATGCGCCGTGGCCGCGGCCACGGCCGGGCACCCCGCTGACGACCGACACCGGTGTGCAATTCCGCCACGTCCGCTCCCTCTGTCACGGCTGCTGCCGTCCCGCACGACCGGCGCTGTCTCGGTCAACTCGCGCGCCGGGTGTCATCTTCCCCATCGGGCGCGGGAAATGCGTGCCGGCGTCCCTCGGGCGTGACGGACCTCATCACGCCCGTTCCTGGCGTACCTTCCGGGCCACCGGCGCCCGGGTGCCCCGGCCCGGCGGCGTCCGGCTGCCCGGCCCACCGGCACCCGGCTCGCCGGCCCGGCGGCGCCCGCCTCGGCCAGCCGGGCGACAATGGCCCGATGACCTCTGTCGCGATCGTCACCGGCGCCTCCAGCGGGATCGGCGCCGCCACCGCCCGCCGGCTGGCCGCCGAGGGGTTCCACGTGCTCGCCGCCGCCCGCCGCACGGACCGGCTCGCCGAACTGGTCGCGAAGATCGAGGCGGCCGGCGGGGCGGCCACCGCCGTCGAGTGCGACGTCACGTCCGACGAGTCGGTCGCCGGCCTGGCCGCGGCCGCCGCGGCCGCCCCCGGGCCGGTCACCCTGCTGGTCAACAACGCCGGCGGCGCGCGCGGGCTCGACCCGGTGGAGTCCGGCTCGGTGGGCGACTGGCAGTGGATGTACGACGTCAACGTCCTCGGAACGCTCCGGGTCACCCAGGCGCTGCTGCCCGCGCTGGAGGCGTCCGGGGCCGGGACGATCGTGATCGTCTCCTCCACCGCGGGCTTCGTCGTGTACGAGGGCGGGGGCGGCTACAGCGCCGCCAAGCACGCCCAGACGGCCATCGCCGGCACGCTGCGCCTGGAGCTGTGCGGCCGGCCGGTGCGGGTGGTCGAGATCGACCCGGGCATGGTGCGGACCGACGAGTTCGGCCTGGTCCGCTTCGACGGCGACGCCGATCGGGCGGCGGCGGTCTACGCCGGGGTGGCCGAGCCGCTGGTCGCCGAGGACGTCGCGGACTGCATCGCGTGGTGCGCCACCCGGCCGCGCCACGTCAACGTCGACCGGCTCGTGGTGCGCCCGCTGGCCCAGGCCGCCCAGCACAAGGTGCACCGGGTGCCGGACAGCCGGAGCTGATGAAGCCCCAGGGCGTCGTCACCCGCGGGACGACGAACCCCAACCGGCTGCGCCGGGTGGACAACTGGATCGTCGAGACCTGCGGCGACCGGCTGCGGTCCGCGCCCGACCCGCTGGTGGTGGACCTGGGCTACGGCGCCACCCCGGTCACCGCCGTGGAGCTGCGGGCCCGGCTCGCGGCGGGGGTCCGCGCCGACGTGCGGGTCGCCGGGCTGGAGATCGATCCGGTACGCGTGACCGCCGCCCAGCCGGCCGCCGACCCGCCGTGGCTCACCTTCGCCCGGGGCGGGTTCGAGCTGGCCGGGCTGCGCCCCGCGCTGGTCCGCGCGTTCAACGTGCTCCGCCAGTACGACGAGGGCGAGGTCGCGGGCGCCTGGCGGGCGATCACGGAGCGGCTGGCCCCGGGCGGGCTGCTGGTCGAGGGCACGTGCGACGAGCTGGGCCGGCTCGGCGGGTGGCTGCTGATCGACGCGGACGGCCCCCGCACGCTCACCCTGGCCGCGAAGCTCACCACCCTGGCCGGCCCCGCCGAACTGGCCGAACGGCTGCCGAAGGCGCTGATCCACCGAAACGTTCCCGGCGAGCCCGTCCACGACCTGATCCGCGCCCTGGACGACGCCTGGCGTACCGCCGCCCCGTACGCCCCCTTCGGCCCGAGGCAGCGCTGGCTGCGCACGCTGTCGACGCTCCGCGAGGCGGGCTGGCCGATCGTGGACGGCCCCCGCCGCTGGCGCCACGGCGAACTCACGGTCCCCTGGCCCACGGTCGCCCCCCGCTAGATCCCCCGCGATCTTGCACTTTGTGCCCCCGGTTCGTGGCTTTCGCGCCTTATGTCTGGGCGGAAACTGCAAGATCGCGGAGAAGGAGGGGGTCAGATGGTGCAGTTGATCAAGACGGGTTCCGGGTGGAGGGTTACGCCGAAGCGGGCGTGGACGCCGTCGCGGATGTCCCGGGCCAGGGCGACCAGGGCCGCCGTGCTGGCCGTGCCGCTGCGGTTGGTGAGCGCCAGGGTGTGCTTGCTGGAGATGGCGACCCCCTCCGGGCCGGCATACCCCTTGGGGAAGCCGGCGTGCTCGATCAGCCAGGCCGCGCTGAGCTTCACCGTGTCGCCGGCGCCGGGCCAGTGCGGCACCTTCTCCAGGCCGGCGATCCGCCCGCGGAACAGCTCGTACGACTCCCGGTCCAGCACCGGGTTCGTGAAGAACGAGCCCACCGACCGGGTGTCCGGATCGGCCGGGTCGAGCACCATGCCCTTGCCGGCCCGCAGCCGCAGCACGGTGGCCCGGGCGTCCGCCAGGGGCACCCGGTCGCCCACCTCGACGCCGAGCGTCCGGGCCAGTTCGGCGTAGCGGACCGGGCCGGACAGCGGAGAGCGGACGAGCCGGAAGTCGACCGACAGCACCACCCAGCGGTCGCTGTACTTGAAGACGCTCGACCGGTACGCGAACCCGCAGTCGGCCGCGTCGATCCGGCCCACCGTGCCGTCGGTGCGGTCGTACACGTGGACGCCGGTGATCGTCTCGGCCACCTCCTGGCCGTACGCGCCGACGTTCTGGATGGGGGTGGCGCCGGCCGAGCCGGGGATGCCGGACAGGCACTCCAGCCCGGACCAGCCGTTGGCGACGGTGGCGGCGACCAGGTCGTCCCAGGGCTCGCCCGCCTCGACCCGTACCGTGACCTCGTCGCCGTCCTCCGCGACCACCCGCAGCCCCCGGGAGCGCATCAGGACGACCGTGCCGGGGAAGCCGGCGTCGCCGACGACCACGTTGCTGCCCCCGGCGAGGATCAACACCTCCTCGTCCCGCAGGCGCGCCTCCTGCACCTTTTGTACGATCTCCTCGGCGCTGGCAGCGGTCTCGAGCCGCCCCGCGGCGCCACCGAGGCGCAACGTGGTGTATTCAGCCAGCGACACAGGGTGGTCGATGTGGCCTTCGGCGGCGGGCTGGGCACTAACGTCTGACACGCCTTTCACCCTAGGCTGAGGGGAAGCCGCGGCACCCACTGGTGGCCCGGTCGCCCGGGAGGATCGCGATGAGCAGACTGCACGGCACGAAGGATTTCTGGATCGGCGCGCTCCGGGCGGAGGGTCCCGTGTTCGCCGCCGCCGTCGCGGAGGCCCCTCCCGAGACACCCGTGCTCTCCTGCCCCGGCTGGACGGTCGCCGACCTGGCGCTGCACCTCGGCGGCGTCTACCACTGGGTCCACTCGGTCGCCGGCTCCGGCGTGACGACCCCGCCGGACCGCCGGGGGCTGCCCGAGCCGCCCGCCGGCGTCAGCCCGCTGGAGTTCTGGCAGCAGGGGTACGACCGGTTGATGACCCTCCTCGACGGGCTCGACCCGGAGGCGGCATCGTGGAACTGGGCGCCGCAGCCGAAGAAGGCCGCCTTCTGGCCGCGCCGGATGGCGCACGAGACGGCCGTGCACCGCTGGGACGCCCAGCTCGCCGTCGCCGCCGGCGAGCCGATCGAGGCCAAGCTCGCCGCCGACGGGGTGAGCGAGGTGCTGGACACCTGGCTCCCCGCCGGCCGCCGCAGGGTCCCGGGGCAGTGGCACGGGGTGGTGCACCTCAGCGCGCCGGACGCGGCCCAGGACTGGTACCTGCGGCTGCGCGGCGAGGGCGTCGCGCTGCTGGACACCGCCACCATCCTCGACCACGACGAGCACCGCGCCCGGGTCGAGGTCACCGGCACGGCCAGCGACCTGCTGCTGGCCCTCTGGGGGCGGATCAGCTTCGACACCCTCGGCGTGAGCGGCGACCGGAGCCTGCTCGACGGCCTGCGCACCGGCTGACGCCGCCCGCCCGGCCCGCCGAGCGGCGGGCGCGGGGCGGTCGCGCGTGTCGACAGGGCCCCTGCTCCACCGAGGGCAAGGGGGGCCCTTCCTTTCCCCTGGAGGGTGCGTGAGCGAGCTTCGATTTCCCGACCGGTTCGTGTGGGGCGCGGCCACGGCGGCGTACCAGATCGAGGGCGCGGCCCGCGACGACGGTGCCGATGCTGATCACCGAGAACGGCGCGGCGTTCCCCGACGCGCGGGGGCCGGACGGGGGGCGTCGACGACACCGACCGGATCGCCTACCTCGACGGGCACCTGCGCGCCGCGCACGCCGCGATCGCCCGGGGCGTGGATCTGCGCGGCTATCTCGTATGGTCGTTGCTGGACAACTTCGAGTGGGCCGAGGGGTACCGCAAGCGGTTCGGGATCGTCCACGTCGACTACCTGACCCAGCGGCGCACGCCGAAGTCCAGCGCCCGGTGGTACCAGGAGGTGATCTCCCGGAACGGGCTGTGACGAGGCGGTGAGCACGGGCGATGACGACGGCGCAGCGGCCGACCCTGGAGGCGGTGGCCCGGCTCGCCGGGGTGTCCCGGGCGACCGTCTCCCGCGTGGTGAACGGTTCCACCACGGTCGCGGAGCCGATCCAGGAGGCGGTCCGCCGGGCGGTGGCCGAGCTGGGGTACGTACCGAATCTGGCCGCCCGCAGCCTGGTCACCCAGCGGACCGACTCGATCGCCCTGGTGCTGCCCGAGGCGGCCACCCGGGTCTTCTCCGACGACCAGGTGTTCCCGGGCATCATCCGGGGCGTCAGCCAGGAGCTGGAGGCGGCCGACAAGCAGCTCGTGCTGATGCTGGCCGGCTCGCCGGCCGGGCACGCCCGGGTGGAGCGGTACACGAGCGGGCGGCACGTGGACGGGGTGCTGTTCGCCTCGCTGCACGGGGCCGACCCGCTGCCCGGCAAGCTGGCCCGGCTGGGCATCCCGGTGGTGTGCAGCGGCCGGCCGCTGGACGGCGCCGAGCTGCCCTACGTCGATGTCGACCACGTCGGCGGGGTCGCCCGGGCCGTCCGCCACCTGATCGACGGCGGCCGGCGGCGGATCGCCACCATCGCCGGCCCCCGGGACATGGTCGCCGGCATCGAGCGGCTGGTCGGGTACCGGGAGACGGTCGCCGCGGCCGGCCTGCCGGAGCTTGTCGCGTACGGCGACTTCACCCGGGAGTCCGGCACCGCCGCGATGCGGCAACTGCTCGCCGAGCACCCCGATCTGGACGCGGTGTTCGCCGCGTCGGACCTGATGGCGCACGCGGCCCTGCGCGCGCTGCGGGAGGCGGGGCGGCGGGTGCCGGACGATGTGGCGGTGGTCGGGTTCGACGACATCGAGACGGCGGCGTACACCGACCCGCCGCTGACCACGATCCGGCAGCCGATCGTAAAGCTGGGCCGGGCGATGACCCGGCAATTGCTCCGGATCGCGGCGGGCGAGACGGTGGAGCAGGCGCTGCTGCTGCCGACGGAGCTGGTGGTCCGCGACTCCGCGTAAATGGCGTCGCGGCGGGCCGCCGAGGCGGCTAGCGTCGCGCGGATGAGCGATCCCGTGGCGCTGGTGCGCGTACCCGAGCTGTCCGGCGTCGCCGAGTACGCCTACGCCGCGGCCGTCGCCCCGCCGGCCCGGCTGGTGTTCACCGCCGGGGCGTGCCCGCTGGACGCCGAGGGTCGTACGGTGGCGCCGGGCGACCCGTCGGCGCAGGCCCGGCAGGTGATGGTCAACCTGGAGACCGCGCTCGCCGCGGCCGGGGCCCGCCTCGCCGACGTCGTGAAGACCACCGTGTACGTGGCGTCCGGCCGGCGGGCCGACCTGGTGGCGGTCTGGGAGGTGGTCCGGGACGCGTTCGGCGACCATGACCCGCCCAGCACCCTGCTCGGGGTGGCCGTGCTCGGCTACCCCGACCAACTCGTGGAGGTGGAGGCGGTCGCCGCCGTCCGCGACCCGGAGCCGCCCCGGACATCGACACCGGGGTCGGACCGGTGATCCGCGCCGCCCGGCCCGCGGACGCGCCCGCCGTGGTGGCGCTGCGGGCGATGGTGCATCCGTACGTCGTGCGGGGCGTCGCCTCGACCCGTCAGATGATCGCCGAGCCCTCGCCGGGCGAGGACTGGACGGCCTTCGTGGCGGAGGTGGCCGGTGAGGTGGTTGGCTGGGTGTCGGCGTACCGCGCGGGCCGGACGTCCGAGGCGGGGTTCGGCGACGTGTCGCTGCTGCACGTCCACCCCGCGCATCGCGGCAGCGGCATCGGCACGGCGCTGCTGGGCGCGGCGATCGACCACCTGACCCCGCTCGGCGTCCGCCGACTGCGCGGCTGGGCGCTGCCCGACGCCCTGCCCTTCGCCCGTCGACACGGCTTCGCGCCGAGCCGTGAGCTGCGCTTCTCGGCGCTGGAACTCCGCTCCGTGCCGCCACCGCCGGCCGCGCCCCCGCACGTGCGACTGCTCCCGCTGACCGACCTCGACCCGTACGCGCTGTACCTCGCCGACCGCGCCGCAGCGGCCGACGAGCCCGGCGACGTGCCGATAAACAACATCAGCTACGAGAGCTTCCGGTACGAGGTGTGGGACAACCTCGGCCTGGACCGGGAGGCGAGCGTCGCGGTCGTGGCCGGCGGGGCGGTGGTCGCGCTCAGCCTGGTCAAGCGGGACGGGGACCGGATGTGGTCGGACTACACCGCCACCGTCCCCGAACACCGGGGCCGGGGGCTCGCCCGCCTGGCGAAGACGGTCGCCCTGCACCGGGCCGCCGCCGGGGGCGTCCGCGTCGCGTACACCTCGAACGACGCGGCGAACGCGCCGATGCTGGCGATCAACGCAGGGCTCGGATACCGGCCGATCGCCAGCCAGTGGTCCTGCCTGTGGAGTGGGTGACCGACACTCAGGCCGCGCGCGCCGGGCAGAGTCCAGCGAGCGCGAAGTGGTCGACGTCCCCGGCGACCGTCGCCGTCGCGCCCACCAGGGTCCAGCCGGCGGGCACGCTCACCCACGCCACGCTGGCGCCCCGGTCGTCCGCGATCACGCCGCCCTCGCTGGGCAGCGCCAGGGCCACCGAGCCCCCGTCCGGGGTGGCGAACAGGGGCGTCACCGCGAGGAACCGGGCCGTGGCGCCGTCTGCGGGCAGGCCGAAGGCCCAGACGTCCTCGCCGGGCAGGGGCCCGCCGCCCAGGCCGGGCGAGCAGACTGGCTCGCGCGTACCCGCCCGCGCCGGCACCTGCCCGGGACCGATCTCGATCAGGGTACGCGGGCCGGGTGGCGGCCACGCGGGCAACGCAGCGGCCATGCCCGGCGTGGGCGACGCGACCGTGCTCCCGGTGGGCGTCGCGGCGACGTGGGCTGCGGCGGGCGCCGGCCGCGGCTCGCCCCGGACCAGCCCGGCGGCCCCGAGCACGGCCAGGCCGGCCGCCGTCGCCCTGACCGCCCACCTCACCCGCGTGACATCCACTGGCGACTCCTATCGGGATCCACACCCTCCGCACCCGATATTACCGGTTTCGCCCGATTCCCCGGCTCTCCTGCCGCCCGCTCGCCACTCCAAGATCTGCACAACTTCAGGGAAGATGCCGGCTGTCGGCCGCCGCGAGCAGCATCTTCCCCGAAGTTGTCGACTCGCCGGGGCGGGGCGGGGCGGGGGTCAGGGGGTGGTGAGGCGGCGGGCCACCTCGTACGTCGGGGTTCCGAAGAGGACCAGGCGGGACTCCGTGACGCCCGACGGGGAGGCGGCCCGCAGCACGGCGAGCGCCTGGCGTACGGCGTCGGAGACCGGCCAGCCGTACACGCCGGCCGAGATCAGGGGGAAGGCCACGGTGGCCGCGCCCAGCCCGTCGGCGACGGCGAGGCTGTTGGCGTAGCAGTCGCGCAGCAGCGCCGACCGGTCCTCGGTGGACGAGTACACCGGGCCGACCGTGTGCACCACCCAGCGGGCCGGCAGGTCGCCGGCGGTGGTGGCGACCGCCTGGCCGGTCGGCAGCCCCCGGCCGTACCGGGACGCGCGCAGCGCCCGGCACTCGGCCAGGATGGCCGGCCCGCCGCGCCGGTGGATCGCGCCGTCCACTCCTCCGCCCCCGAGCAGCGACGAGTTGGCCGCGTTGACGATCGCGTCGACCCGCTGGGCCGTGATGTCCCCCTCGACCAGGGTGATCTCCATGTCAGCGCCCCTGGGCGGACTCGATGGGCTGGCCGAGCGACCGACGGGCGAGCAGCGTGGCGCCCGCCACCGCGGCCGGCATGACCAGTACCGCGCCGAGCGGGATGAGGAAGCAGACGAAGACGGCCACCCCGAAGCCGAGGGTGGTGGGCCGGTCCGCCTTCAGCAGCGCCCGGCGCTCCGGCAGCCGCATGCCCCGACGGTAGAACGGCGCCCCCGCCAGCTCCAACGCGAGGAACCAGCCGCCGATCGCCGCCCCGATCACCGGTACGACCGTCTGACCGACCACCGGGATGAATCCGGCCGCGAAGAGCGGGATGCCGACCAGCACCGAGATCGCGACGAGCCGCAGCGAGTCGACGACGCTGCGCCGCAGCGACGCCCAGAACGGCACGTCCACCTCGCCGGGGGTGCCGCCGTACCGGCCGTCCACCAGCTCGGAGATCTTCTCGTAGAACGGGTCGCCGATGGCCAGGGTGACCGCGGTGAAGGTGAGCACCCCGAGCAGCGCGGCGAGCCCGAGGAGGGCCAGCCCGGCGACCACCCGGACCAGGCTGCGGGCGGTGGTCGACCAGTCGTCGGCGAACGGCGTCACCAGCGCGGCCAGGTCGTCCACGAAGTAGACCAGGGTGGCGAACGCCCCCACGAAGAGCACCCCGGAGATCAGCGCCGGGACGACCCCGAGCAGCATCATGCCGGGGCTGCGGACGTACAGGCCGATGCCGCGCAGCAGGAGCCCCACCCCGGCGAAGAACCGGCGTACGGCGCTGGTCACGGGCGCGGCGATACTGCTGGCGGTGTCCACGACCGCAGAGCCTAACCGCCGCGGCCCAACCCGGCCGGACACAATGGGCGGGTGCGGGCCTCGCGGTTGATCTCCTTGGTGCTGCTGCTCCAGTCCCGGGAGACGATGACGGCCGCCGAACTGGCGCGGGAGTTGGAGGTCTCCGAGCGGACGGTGTACCGGGACGTGCTGGCGCTGTCCGCCGCCGGGGTGCCGGTGTACGCCGACCGGGGCCGGGCCGGCGGCTACCGGCTGCTCGGCGGGTACCGGACCCGGCTGACCGGGCTCACCCGCGACGAGGCGGAGGCGCTGTTCCTGGCCGGGCTTCCCGGGCCGGCCGGGGACATGGGGCTCGCCGACGCGGTCGCCTCGGCCGAGCTGAAGGTGCTGGCCGCGCTGCCGCCCGCGCTGCGCGACGCCCCGGCCCGCACGGGCCAGCGGTTCCACCTGGACGTGCCGGGCTGGTTCCGGGACGCGACGCCGCCGCCGTGGCTGGCCGAGCTGGCCCGCGCGGTATGGCGGGACCGGGTGGTCGAACTACGCTACCGGCGCGGCGATCGGGAGGTCGTCCGGCGGGTCGAGCCGTACGGGCTGGTGCTCAAGAGCGGCGTCTGGTACCTGGTCGGCCGGGTCGGCGACGGGATGCGCACCTACCGCGTGGACCGGGTCGTCGAGGTGGCGGCGGGCGAGGAGACGTTCGACCGGGACGACGCCTTCGACCTGGGCGGATACTGGCGGGAGCAGGCCGAGGCGTTCCTGCGGAGCATGCTCCGGGCCGAGGCCACCGTCCGGCTCAGCCCCGCCGGCCTGCGCGCGCTGCGCTGGGTGGCGGAGGCCCCCTTCGCGTACGACGAGGCGACGCGCGCCGCCGGCGAGCCCGACGGGGACGGCTGGGTGGTCACCCGGCTTCCGGTGGAGTCGGCCGAGGTGGCGTACGACCTGCTGCTGCGGCTCGGGCCGGAGGTGGAGGTGCTGGATCCGCCGGGGCTGCGCGAACGGCTGGCGGGGGCCGCCGCCCGGCTCGCCGCGCTGTACGGCGAGCCGGGCGGGACGGGTTGACGGGCGGGCAGCGGCCCACGGGCAGGGTTGACTGGCCGGCGACGCACCACCGGGCCGGCCCGGCCGGCGCGGCCGAGGCCGGCCGGGACGGTCAGCGGTAGCCGGTGACGTCGGCCGGCTTCCCGGCCTCGACGACCTCCACGATGTACCGGAAGCCGTCCGGCTGGCTGCCGTCGAGGTCGGTGAAGCCGTACACCCGGGCCAGCTCGCCGCTGGACAGGGACTTGCCGTTCCAGCGGGCCCGGTTCTCGTCCGCGGCGAGCGCGGCGACGGCCCGCCCGACGTACGCCGGGGTCTCCGAGATGAGGAAGTGCGGATCCTTGGCCGCGCCGTCGCGCCAGTTCTCCTCGGTGACCCCGAAGTGCTCCAGCATCGACTCGGACCGGATCCAGCCCGGGGTGAGCGCCACGGCCGTGCCGCCGTGCGGCTCCAGCTCGTGGGCCTGAGTGAAGGCGAGCCGGTTAACGCAGGTCTTGGCCAGGTCGTAGAAGACCGACAGCCGGTAGTGACTGTCGTTGTACTCCCGGGTGCCGTCGCCGACCTCCACCACCAGCCCGCCGCGGTTGCGGATCAGCAGCGGCAGGGCGAAGTGGCTGGTGACGATGTGGGTGTCGACCGCCAGCCGCAGGGTGCGGAAGCCGGCGTCCAGCGGCTGCTCCCACACCGGCTTCTCCCAGGTGATCAGCGGGTCGCTGCCCCAGATGTCGTTGACCAGCACGTCCAGCCGGCCCTGCTCGGCGTCGATGCGGGCGACCAGGTCGCGGACCTGCTCGGGGACGAGGTGGTCGACCCGTACCGCGATGCCGGTGCCACCGGCGGCGGTGACCAGCTCGGCGGTCTCCTCGATGGTCTCCGGCCGGTCCATCTCGGACCGGCCTTCCCGGCTGCTGCGCCCGGTGGCGTAGACGGTCGCCCCGGCCGCCCCGAGCTGCACCGCGATCTGCCGGCCGGCGCCCCGCGTCGCCCCGGCGACGAGCGCGATCTTCCCTGTCAGGGGTTTCGTCGTCATGCGGCCGAGCCTGTCAGCAATACCTGACAGCCGAAGTCCGGTTTCGCGGACGGGTGTGCTGCGGCATGCTCACCGGCATGCACCTGCTGCTCTCCGGCATCGTCGGCTCGGTCGCGTACGGGCTGGCCGGCCCCGGCTCGGACGTCGACCGGATCGGGGTGTTCGCCGCGCCGACGGTCGCCTTCCACGGCCTGCACCCGCCCCGGGAGTCGGTGGTCACCACCGACCCGGACGTCACCCTGCACGAGTGCGCGAAGTACGCCCGCCTCGCGCTGAGCGGCAACCCGACGGCGACCGAGCTGATGTGGCTGCCGGCGGAGTGCTACGAGGCCCGGACGGAGTTCGGCGAGCGGCTGATCGCCATCCGGTCGGCGTTCCTGAGCGCGCCCCGCGTCCGGGACGCCTACCTCGGGTACGCCACGCAGCAGTTCCGGAAGCTGACGGCCCGCGACTCCGGCATCGGTGGCCGGCGGCGCTCGGCGAAGCACGCCCGGCACCTGGCCCGGCTGCTGCACCAGGGGCGGGTGCTCTACGCGACCGGGGTGCTGGAGATCCGGCTGGCCGACCCGCAGTGGTTCCACGCCTTCGGGGATCGGGTCGCCGGCGGCGCGCTCGACGAGGCGAAGGCGCTGGTCGCGGCGGCGGAGCGGGACTTCGACGGGATCCGTACGCCGCTGCCGGACCGGCCCGACGAGGAGACCGTGGAGCGCTGGCTGCTCGACGTGCGGGCCGCCCACCTGCCGCCGGAGCCGGCCCGCCGCTGAGGCCCTGCTCCTGTAGCGGCACCGCGGAATTGCGGTGCGGTCGCGGCACCCGGTCGGTACGCTGCCCGGACGTCCTCGACGACCGCAGGGAGGTGAGCACCGTGTCCGTCACGACATTCCTGTGCTCCCACCCGGTCACGAGGACGCGGGCGTCCTGACGGGAGCACCCGCATCCCGAAGGGAACCCATGACCGACCTGGTCATCCGCCCGCTCGTCGCGGGCGAGGAGAAACTGTTCGACTCCCTGGCCGACCCCGGTCTCGTCGGGCGCGCCGCGTTCGGCGAGACGTACCTCGACATGGTCGCCGGCGGCCAGTACCGCCCCGAGTGGAGCTGGGTCGCGCTGCGCGACGGCGCCGTCGTGGCCCGCGCGGCCTGGTGGGGCGGGCCGGACGACGACCACCCGCTGGCGCTCGACTGGTTCGACTTCACCGACGCCGACGCGGCGGTCCGGCTGCTCCGTGCCGCGCCGCTGCGGGCCGAGTACTCGATCTCGCTGCCGGTCGGGTGGCGCGACGACCCGACGGCCCGCGCCCAGGCCGAGGCCCGGATCGCGGCGGCCACCGAGGCCGGCATGTCCGTGCTGGTGTGGCGGTACCGGTACCGCTGGGCCCCGGACCGCGGGCTGCCCGACCGGCCCGGCCGGCTGGAGTTCCGCCCGGAGCCGGACGACGCGGTCGTGCTGGACGTGCTCCGCCGCATCGGCGAGGGCAGCCTGGACGCGCACACCCGGCACACCGTCGCCACGTCGGGGCCGGACGCCGCCGCGCGGGAGGAGCTGGACCTGCTGCGCTGGCTGCCCAGCCCGCGCGGCTGGTGGCGGCTCGCCTGGACGCCGGACGGCGAGCTGGTGGGCCTGACCGTGCCGGCCCGCAACCACAGCGTCCCGATTGTCGGCTTCGTCGGCGTGGTGCCCGAGCAGCGCGGGCACGGCTACGCGTACGACCTGCTGGTCGAGGCGACCCGGCTGCTGGTCGAGGCCGGCGCGACGGAGGTCGTGGCGGCCACCGACCAGACCAACCACCCGATGGCCGCCACCTTCGAACGGGCCGGCTATCCGATCGAGCGGGAACGCGTCGACCTGGTCTGATCCCACGGTCGGCCTGAGCCACGGCTCCCGGCGCGCGTACGCCGCCGGGAGCCGCCTCAAGCCGCTACCTCGGTGTCGGCGCCCACGCGTTACCCGTTGAGGAACCCGGAAATCCGCTCCCGCAGGTCGGCGCGTTCCGTCCAGAGCACGCCCGGGCGGTCGTACACGTGCAGGGTGGCCCGGGGCAGGGCGGCGGCGAGCTGCTCGGCGACCTCGACCGGGTGCAGGTCGTCGCCCGCGCAGGCCAGCACCAGGGCCGGGGCGGTCACCGCCGCCAGCGCCGCCCGCTCCGGCAGGGCAACCTGGTCGGGCAGGGCGACCAGGCCGGGCGCCAGGCCGTCGCGGAGCAACTGGTCCAGCCGCTGCCGCAGGTACGCCCAGCCGGCCGGGGTGTTGCGCACCGCGGGCGGCAGCTCGTACGAGACGACCTCGGCGACGGCGGAGGCGTCACCGCTGCCCACCGCGTCGAGCAGGTCGATGATCCGGTCCCGGGCGACCCTGCCGCGGGGGCGGTCGAGCACCGCCGGGAGGAAGAAGACCAGCCGCTCGAAGCGTTCCGGGCTCTCGGCGAGCAGCCGGCAGAGCGCGCCCGCGCCGAGGCTGGCCCCGAACGCCCGGGAGGCGCCTTCGAGGTCGGCGACGGCCCGCAGGTCGCGAGCCAGGTCGAGGTAGCTCCACGGGCCGGGCGGCGAGTCGGAACGGCCGTGCCCGCGGAACTGGAAGAAGACCTTGCGGCCGGCGACCCCACTGCCGAACGGGCGGGTGGTGGCGATGCCGCTGCCCAGCCCGTGCGCGAACACCGTCACGGGGTCGCCGGCGCCGGTGACCAGCCGCTCCAGCCGTACGCCGTGCGGGGTGGCCACCAGCTCGGTCTCCGGCTCCGGCAGCGCCGGCCGGCCGGTACGCGGGGCGCCGGGACCGGGGCCCCAGGTCCGTGGCCCGCCGTCGGGCGGCGGCGGCCAGCGGAACCCTCTCACCAGGACGATCCCCGGCCGTCGTGCAGGTCGCGCAGCCCGGCCCGGACGTCGAGCAGGTAGATGAGGGCCGCGGCGACGCCGATCAGCCCGAAGATGTTCAGCACGTTCTGGGTCAGCAGGGTGAGCACCAGGCAGACGGCGAGGATGGCGATCCAGCCGCCCTTGGGCAGCGTGCCGATCGCCGAGAACGCGTCGCCGCGCTGGATGATCGCGTGCACCAGTGCCACCCCCTCGATGACGAGGGCGAACACCAGCAGCAGCGTGGTGATCCAGTACTGGATCTCGAAGGCGAAGATCGGCGCGGCGATGGCCATGCCGGCAAGCTTATGCCGACGACCCCGGATCCGTCCGCCGGGACGCATCCAGGGCCGTCTTCGGCATCCGCCCGGGCTGGATCACTCGGCCGTCGGCCGGGTGCGCCGGGTCCTCGGCAGCTTGGCCGACGGGGTGTCGCCGTCCGCCGGCTTGGCGCTCTCCGCGGCCGACCGGCCGGCGGTCGTCCGGGTCGCGGTCGCCTTGGTGGCGGTCGCCTTGGTGGCGGTCGCCTTGGTGGCGGTCGCCTTGGTCGCCCGGGTGCGCGGGGTCCTAGCGGCCGGCTTGGTCTCGGCGGCCTCGGCCACGTCGGCCGGAGTCGGGACCTCCGTCGCGCCGGTCTTCGCCACCGTGACGGCGGCGTCGCCGGCCGGGGCCGCAGCGGGAGCCTGGGCGGCGGCCGGGGCCGGAGTCGGGGTGGCTGCCGGGGCGGGAGCCGGGGTGGCGGCCGGGGCCACGTTCAGCCCGGCCTCGGTCGCCTCGATGTCGGCGTTGACCGTGTCGGCGGCCTCCAGCACGCCGGCACCGACCACCCGCTCGCCACGGGCCACCAACTGCGCGTACGCGGCCAGGGCCCGCTCCTGGGCGGCCTGGGCGCCGGCGACGACGGCGGCGGCGTTGCGGGCGGCCAGGTCGCGCAGCCGGTCGGGGTCGGCGGCCTCGCGGAGCCGGTTGACGTCGGCCACCGCGCGCAGCTTGTTCAGGTCGGCCGCCTCGCGGAGCCGGTTCAGCTCGGCCGGGACGGACCCGCCGCGCAGCTCGGCAGCGGTCTGGTTCGCCGTACGCAGGGTCTCGGTGGCCTTCTGGCGCAGCTCGAAGCCGGCCACGACGGCCTTGCCGCCCAACTCGGCGACGACCCTGCCGCCCAGGTCGGTGACCACCTCGGGCAGCCTGCGGAGCTGCTCGATCGCCAGGTCGCCGGCGCCGGCGGCGGCATAGAGCGGGGCCGGGATGCGGTTGGTCTTCGGCTGGGTCATCATTTCTCCTCTTCGACCGCCGCGGCGGTCTTCCGGGCCGCCTCCGGGGCGGCCTCCCTCGCGGTGGTGCCGCTGCCGGGGGCGGGCGCCGGGCCCGCCTCGGTGACGGCAACGGATTCCAGTACGGCCTCGGTTGGGCTGCCCTCCGGGCCGACGGGTCCGGTCGCGGCCGGGTTGACCGTGGCGGGCGCCTCCGGCGCCGTGCCCGGCGTGGCCGCGGCCGGCGTTCCCGCCTGGGCGGCGGCGCCGCTCGGTGCGGCGTCCGCGGCTGCCCCTGCCGCCTCGGCGGCCGCCGTGGCCTCGGCGAGTCGCGCGTTCTCCCGCCGGAACGTCTCGTAGATCTGGCTGAGCGACTGCTTCTGGGCCATCGTCAGGTCGGGATCGACCGCGATCGCCGCCAGCACGCCCTGGCCCTCCTTGTCGTCGAGCAGGCCCGCCCGCAGGTACATCGCGGGGGTGGAGACCCGCAGCGCGCTCGCGAGCTGCTGCAGCACCTCCGCGCTCGGCTTGCGCAGGCCGCGCTCGATCTGGCTCAGGTACGGGTTGCTGACGCCCGCCTGCTCGGCGAGCTGCCGCAGCGAGATCTTCGCGTTGCGGCGCAGATCGCGGATGAACCCGCCGATGTCGGGTAGGTCCTTGGGACTGGCCATGCCTCGACCGTAACCCCGACCGCTAGCAACTGCAAGCAGAACGCTTGCCGCAGTTAGCGGGGTCTCACCCGGCTCGTTGCGGCCCGTCCGTCCGGTCCGTACCGTTCCCTCGTGACGAAGATCGAGATCAACGGCGCGTCCCTGGCGTACGACGACGCCGGCAGCGGCAGCCCGGTGGTGCTGCTGCACGCGGGCATCGCCGACCGGCGGATGTGGCGGGCCCAGGTGCCCGTCCTGGCCGAACGGCACCGGGTGATCGCCGTGGACCTGCGCGGCTACGGCGACTCCGAGCTGCCGCCCCACGCGTTCGCCCACCACGACGACGTGGCCGGCCTGCTCGACGCGCTGGAGCTGCCCCGGGCCGCCCTGGTCGGCTGCTCGTTCGGCGGCGCGGTCGCGATCGACACCGCGCTGGCGCACCCGGAGCGGGTCGCCTCGCTCGCCCTCTTCGGCACGGCCGTCTCCGGCAACGAGTGGTCCGAGGAGGCCAACGACCTCTGGGACGAACTGGTCGGCGAGACCGATCCCGAGGACCTCGCGGCCAGCGCGGCCGGCGAGGTGCGGTTCTGGGTGGTCGGCCCCGGCCGCCGGCCCGCGGACGTCGACCCGGAGCTGATCCGGTTCGCCGAGGAGATGGACCGCCGGGCGCTGGCCTCCGAGCTGACCCTGAGCGCCGTGGACATGACCGAACTCGACCCGCCGGCGGTCGGGCGGCTCGGGGAGCTGCGCGTACCGGTGCTGGTCACCGCCGGCGCGGCCGACGTGCCGGACATCGGGCGGCTCGCCGACCGGATCGCGGCCGAGGCGCCCGGCGCGGTGCGGCTGCCCGACGTCCCGGACGCCGGGCACCTGCTCCCCCTGGAGCGCCCCGACGCCGTCAACGCCGCCCTGC
Organism: Micromonospora sp. B11E3; assembly: GCF_039871625.1. Taxonomy (NCBI): domain Bacteria; kingdom Bacillati; phylum Actinomycetota; class Actinomycetes; order Micromonosporales; family Micromonosporaceae; genus Micromonospora; species Micromonospora sp. B11E3. Next base: position 26,018 of record NZ_JBDPMC010000053.1, read on the forward strand.
TGGACTTCCTGAGGTGACGAGGAGGGGCCCCGTCGACAAGGGGCCCCTCCCCACGGCTCACCAGACGGGGCGGACCGCCCCGACCGGTACGCCGCCGCCGAGCAGCGGCTGCTCGGCGTACTCGTCGAGGACCGGCGCCTGGACGCCCAGCCGGCGCAGCGCGGAGACCAGGACCGGCATCCGGGCCCGCCCCGCCCCGTCGTCGATCTTCAGCGCGACCGCGCCGACGCCCGGCAGCGCGGCGGCGATGACGCCCTCCGCGCCGATCTTCGCCAGCACGCCGGGCAGCCCGCGCATCAGCCGGGTGTCCTCCGCCCAGGTGCCGCCGACGATCTCCGGGTGGGCCCGCATGGCGTCCGCGACGGTCCGCTCCACGGAGCCCGGCTCGCCGGACACCAGCCGCAGGTACGCCCGGGCCAGCCCGGTGAGCGAGACGGCGAGCACGGGAGCGCCGCAGCCGTCCACCCCGACCGCCGACGCCTCCTCGCCGCAGAACTCCTCGACCGCCGCACGCAGTTGGCGCTGCAGCGGGTGCTCCGGCCACCAGTAGCCGTCGCGGGGCCAGCCCGCAGCCAGGCAGGTGAGCAGCATGCCCGTGTGCTTGCCGGAGCAGTTCATCTGCGTCCGGGTCGGCCCGCCGCCGGCCCGCAGCACCGCGTCGCGGGCCAGCTCGCCGACGGGCAGGTCGGGCGGGCAGTGCAGGGCCGACTCGTCCAGCCCGGCGGCGGCCAGCAGCGCGGCGACCCGGGCCAGGTGGAACTCCTCCCCGGCGTGGCTCGCCGACACCAGCGCCACGTCGGCCGGGTCGGTCAACGACAGCCCGGCGCGCAGCATCCCGATCGCCTGCATCGGCTTGTTGGACGAGCGGGGGAAGACCCCCGAGCGCACGTCCCCGGCGGCGGCCACGGGCGCGCCCGCCGCGTCGAGCACCACGACCGAGCCGCGGTGCAGGCCCTCCACGAAGTCGGAGCGGACCACCTCGGCGAGCGGCACGCCGCCCTCGTACGTCGTTGTCACGACGTGGACGGTACCGACGCGCCCAGGCGGGCCGGAACGGGGGTGACCAGGCCGGTTGCCCGGGCGGCGACAGGGGCTCGCGCCGAGGCGGTGCTTACCGCCGGGGCAGCACCGCCGGCCACCCGCGGGTAGGACCGGACAGGCTCACGCCACCGTCGTCCGTTGGATTCCGAGCAGCTCACGGGCCTCGGCGGCGGTCAGCGGTGGGCGCTGGGCGAGCTGCGCGAAGCCGACCGCCCGGGCGACCAACTGCATGTTCGACTCGACCGGCTGGCCCTTCGCGTACGTGATGGTGTCCTCCATGCCGACCCGCAGGTGCCCGCCGGCCGACAGGGACGCCAGCAGCACCGGAAGGGTGGTGCGGCCGACGCCGGTGGCCGAGAAGGTGGTGCCCTCGGGCAGGTCCCGCAACGCCTGGTGCGCGGCGGCCAGCGCCTGAAGCGTGCCCGGCATGCCGCCCGGCACGCCCATCACGAAGTCGACGTGCACGTGCCCGCCGAACGGCAGCCCGTACTTGCCCAGCAGCCGTTGCAGGGAGGTCAGGTGGCCGAGGTCGAAGATCTCGTACTCGGGCACGATGCCGCGCTCCTGCATCCGGGTGTGCAGGTCGACGATGAACTCCCAGCGGTTGAGGAAGACGTCGTCGCCGAAGTTGACCGTGCCCATGGTGCAGGAGGCCATGTCCGGCCCCGCGTCCAGCACCGCCAGGCGGTCGGCCTCCGGGTCGGTCACCGCGCCACCGGAGGAGAGCTGCACGATCAGGTCGGTGCCCTCGCGCAGCGCCGCCACCGTCTCCCGCAGCCGGCCCTGGTCGAGGGTCGGACGCGCCTCGTCGTCGCGGATGTGGACGTGGATCACGGCGGCGCCGAGCGCCTCGCACTCCTTCGCCGTCAGCAGCAGCTCGTCGAGCGTGACCGGCAACGCCGGCACATCCGACTTGGCCGACTCCGCGCCGGTGGGGGCAACCGTGATCAACGTCCCTGTTGTCATGCCGGCGATCCTAGACGCCCCGTCCAGGCCCGAGCGGACAGCGCGTCCGGCGGGACCCTACTCCGCGTCGACGGCGGCGGCGGTCTCGCCGACGCGGAGGCGGGCGTCGTCGGGGACGTTGCGCTTCAGCACCGCCAGGGCGATCTGGCCGAGCTCGTGGTGTTGCACGGCCGTGCCGACGAAGCCGACCGCCCGGTCGTCCAGGGTCACCGGCGTGCCGGCGGCCGGCGGCTGGTCGGTGGTCACCCCGTCCAGGTGCAGCAGTACGAGGCGACGCGGCGGCCGGCCCAGGTTGTGCACCCGGGCCACCGTCTCCTGGCCGCGGTAGCAACCCTTGTCGAGGTGCACCGCCGGGCCGACCAGGTCCACCTCGGCGGGAATGGTCCGGTGGTCGGTGTCCACCCCGACCCGGGCCCGCCGGGCGGCCACCCTGATCGCCTCGTACGCCCACAGCCCCGCCACCGGCACGCCCGCGTCGCGCAGCCGGGCGACCACGTCGTCCATGGCCGGCCGGGGCACCAGCAGGTCCACGCCCAACGGGCCCCGGCGGGCCCACCCACCGTCGGGCAGCGGCGCGACCGCGTACCGGACGGTGGGCCGCGGCGGCAGCTCGCCGGAGCGGAACTTCGGGCCCGGCACCGCGAGCGCGTCGGGTTCGGCCAGCCCGGTCACGCCGAGCGTGGCGAGCGCGCCGGTCGCCTCCGGCCCGACCAGGGAGAGCAGGGCCTGCTCGGCGGTCGCGTCGCGCGGGTCGACCCGGCTGAAGAACCGCATCTTCTCCAGGTACGTCAGCAGGCCGTCGGTGGCCCCGGGCTCGGTGTCCAGCCAGGTGGTGACGCCGTCCTCGGCGACCATGGCGTGCTGCTCGACGTGCCCGTGCGGCGAGAGCACCAGCAGCTCGGTGCCCTCGCCCACCCGCAACGTGGCCAGGTGCTGGGTGGTCAGCGTGTGCAGCCAGCCGGTCCGCTCCTCGCCGGGCACCGCGACCACGCCCCGGTGCGAGCGGTCGACCAGGCCGACGGCGGTGTCCAGGATGCGCTGCTCGCGCAGCGGGTCACCGTAGTGGGCGGCGACCCCGCGTACGCCGGCGGCCCGGTGCTCCGGGTCGGGCTGGTCCCGGCTCGCCTCGTCGATCGCCTCGACGGCCACCGCTCCCGCGATCTCGATCATTTCCGCTCCCCGTCCTCGCAGCTTCCGCAGACGCCGAAGAGCGCCACGTGCCCGATGTCCACCTGGAACCCGCGCTGCTCGGCCAGCTGGTCGGCCAGCGGCCGCAGCAGCTCCGGCTCGATCTCGTCGATCGCGCCGCACTCCCGGCACACCAGGTGGACGTGCTGGTGCTCGCCCGCGGCGTGGTAGGTGGGCGCGCCGTGCGAGAGGTGGGTGTGGGTGACCAGGCCGAGGCGTTCCAGCAGCTCCAGCGTCCGGTAGATGGTGGTGATGTTGACCCCGGCGGCGACCTCGCGGACCGCGCTGTGCACCTGCTCCGGTGTGGCGTGCCCCAGATCCAGCACCGCCTGGAGGATCAGCTGCCGCTGCGCCGTGAGCCGCAACCCACGGGCGCGGAGCACTTCCGCGAGGGAGGATTCGGACACCCCCCGATCATAGTTCGGCCGCCGCACCGCCCCCGACACTGCGCCGCGCCGTCCGGGGTGGGGCGGGTTCCCACGCGGGGCGCCGGTTCCCCGCTACGCTTCGCGGTCGTGGTGGCGGCCAGGATCGCGGTGCTCGGGCGGGGGTTGCTGCCCGCCGGGGAGCCGGCGCTGCGCGGCGACGACCTGGGCGTGCTCCAGGGGGACGGGCTGTTCGAGACCATGTACCTGGGCGGCGGGCGGCCCTGGCTGCGCGACGAGCACCTCGCCCGGCTGGCCCGGGGCGCCGCCCGGATCGACCTGCCGCTGCCGCCGACCGGCGTGCTCGTCGAACTCCTGGCAACCGTCTGCGCGGGCTGGCCCGCCGACGTCGAGGGAGCGCTGCGGCTCGTCTGTACCCGGGGCCCGGAGGGCGCGCGGGCGCCCGTGGTGTACGCCACGCTGGCCGAGGTGCCCGCGACCGCCCGGTCGGCCCGTCGGGTCGGGATCTCGGTGGCGACCCTGCCGCTGGGCGTGGCCGCCCACGCCCGCGCCGCCCTGGACTGGCTGCCCGTGGGGACAAAGTCGACGTCGTACGCGGTCAGCGCCGCCGCCCGCCGCTGGGCCGCCGCGCACGGCGTGGACGACGCGCTCTGGGTCTCCACCGACGGGTACGCCCTGGAGGCGCCCGCGGCGAACGTGGTCTGGCTGGCCGGAGGCACCCTGTGCACCGTGCCGCCGGCCGCGACCGGGATCCTGCCGGGGGTGACCGCCGCCTGGCTGCTGGAGCACGCGGGCGAGCTCGGCCTCGCCGCGGCGGAACGGATGGTCACCCCGGCCGAGCTGCGCGCCGCCGAGGGCGTCTGGTTCACCTCCTCGGTCCGCGGCCTGGCCCCCGTCCACACCCTGGACGGAACCCGCCTGCGGCCCTCCCCCCACACGCCCCTCCTCCAGTCCCTCCTCCCCTTCCCACCCCCCTGACCTCACCCGGTGCGTTGATCATGGAGCTGACGGCGGAAACGGAGGCCGAACACGCCGGCAACCCCATGATCGACGGGGAAAGCGGGGGCGGGGCGTCAGCCGGCGACGCGGATCAGGCGGGCGGAGAGGTGCGGGCTGAGGGGCTGGCCGACGGCGGCCATCTCCTGGGCGTAGAGCAGGGCACCCTCGACGATGCCGAAGAGGCGGTGCCCGGCGGTGACCTCCTTGGCGGTGGAGGTACGCACCACCGCGTCGGTCACGAACTCCAACTGGGTGCCCTTGCGCTTGCCGATGTGCAGCTCCATCACGCCCGTGGGCGTGGTCATCAGCGCCTCGATCTCGTCGGTGGCCCGCTCGCCCGCCAGTACGGGCCGCCACCAGCCGACCTCACGGCCGGCGGGGCGCACCGGCCGGCTCTGCTCGTCGAGGATCCAGGCCCGCGACTCGTAGAACAGGAACGGCCGGCCGTCGTGGCTGATCCGGATCTCCTGCGCGTAGTCGAAGTCCTCGATGGTCGGATAGCCGCCCCGGCCCCGGCCCCGCCACACCCCGACGTACGGCAGCAGGCCGTCCAGTGTGGGGTGCAGCTTCGGGCCGACGCGCAGGTCGTGGCTCTCCTCGTACGGATACGGGTCGACCGGGGGCGCGTTCAGCCACGGCGGCTGCAGGGGGTTCTCGTCGCTCACCGGTTCACTCGCCTTTCTTCGTTCGCGACTGCGGGGCTCGCAAACCCGGCTCACTCCTCGCGCTCACCGGGCCATCTCCGTTCGCGACTGCGGGGCTCGCAAACCCGGCTCACTCCTCGCGCTCACCGGGCCATCTCCGTTCGCGACTGCGGGGCTCGCAAACCCGGCTCACTCCTCGCGCTCACCAACGTCCTCTCGAAATCTGCACTGCCAGGTAGACCAGGCCACCGGCGAGCGCGCCCAGGCCGGCGACCAGCAGGCTGACGAACCCGATCTCGGTAACCATCCCGGCCATCCTATGCTGGGCGGCATGGCCCGCACTCTCGTCGTCAAGGCCACCGCAGGCGCCGACGCGCCGGAGCGGTGCGCCCAGGCATTCACGGTGGCCGCCACCGCCGCAGCCGCCGGGGTGGACGTCTCGCTCTGGCTGACCGGTGAGTCGACCTGGTTCGCGCTGCCGGGCCGGGCGCAGGAGTTCGAGCTGCCGCACTCCGCGCCGCTGGCCGAACTGCTGCATGTGATCATGACGACGGGCAAGGTCACCGCCTGCACCCAGTGCGCCGCCCGGCGGGACATCGGCCCCGGGGACGTCCTGCCGGGCGTACGGATCGCCGGGGCGGCGGTCTTCGTCGAGGAGGCCATGGCCGACGGGGCGCAGGCCTTGGTCTACTGACCACGTCGGCCGTCGAACGCTCAGCCGCCGCCGGTCACAGGCAGGGCGGGCCGGTGGTCAGGCGACACCGCCGGTAGTCAGGCCGCGCAGCCGGTGGTGGCGGTCAGCTCCCCGCCGGTCAGGGCCACCGTCACCGGGCCCTGACGGTAGGCGTACACCTCGGGGGCGTCGAGGAAAACGGCGCCGGCGGCGACCGGGGCGAGCGCGCGGGCCGGCTCCGCCGGGACGGGGTCGAGCGTGACGCGGGCGGTGCGGGCCGAGCCGCCGCCGGGGCAGGGCGCGGCGAGCGTCTGCGGCGCGGGTGCGGCCGGGTTGCCCAGCGCGCGCAGCGCGGCGGCCAGCGCGTCCGCCTCCGGGCCGCCCTGGGCGGCGGGCGGGCGGTAGCCGTCGCCGACGGGGCGGCACCCGGTCGCCACGGTCAGCCGGACCCGGCCGTCGCCGGCCGGCCGCCCGGCGACCGCCACGAACTCCCCGGCGTCGGCGCGCAGCCGGGGCCCGTCGCCGGTCGCCAGGACGCCGGCGCGCCAGGTCGCCGGGAGCCGGTCGGAGACCTGCTCCAGCACCGCGCGCGGGTCGTCGCCGCCGGTCATGACCTCGACGGCCCGCTCCAGCGCCGCGCCGTCCAGCATCGGGGTGACCCGGCAGCCGGACGTGACGCGCTCCGGCGCGAGCGTGACGACCCGGCCGCCGGCCGCCGCGACCAGCTCGCCGACCGCCCGGTCGACCACCGGGCCGGCCTGCGCCAGGGTGCGCTGCTCGCGGACGGTCGGCCCGTCGGTGCGCACCGACACCCAGGTGAGCACGGCGAGCAGCACGCCCCAGACCACGGCCGCGGCGAGCAGCCAGCGGGACCGGCGACGGGTGGGCGTCGGCTCGGACGGACCGGTCGGCGGGGCGTAGCCCGCGTGGACAGCACCACTCACCCGCTCATGGTGTCACGTCACGCGCACGGGCCGGTCACCCCGTCGGGGGCGACCGGCCCGTGACTGCGCGATGCGGGTCAGGCGACCGTGACGGCCACCTCGTTGATCCCGCGCGCGGCGGTGACGGCGGTGTCGCCGTTGCCGTGCCGGGACAGCGCCCGCAGCGTCCAGCTGCCGGGCGCGGCGAAGAACCGGAACTGGCCGGCCGGCGAGGTGACGACCTCGGCCGTGAACTCACCGGTCGAGTCGAGCAGCCGGACGTACGCGCCCGGGACCAGTTCACCCGCCTCGGACCGGACGACGCCGGTGATGACGGTTTCCTTCTCGAGGTCGAGGCTGGCGGGCAGCGGCGCGGCCTGGTCGGGCGCGGCGCAACCGGCGGTGGTCGGAGCTGTCATGTCAGGCCTCCCCAGGCTCGTCACCGAGCGCGACCGGCACGCCGACCAGCGAGCCGTACTCGGTCCAGGAACCGTCGTAGTTCTTCACGTTCTGGTGGCCGAGCAGCTCCTGCAGCACGAACCACGTGTGCGAGGAGCGCTCGCCGATCCGGCAGTAGGCGATGGTCTCCTTGCTGTCGTCCAGACCGGCGTCGGCGTAGATCTTGCGCAGCTCGTCGTCGGACTTGAAGGTGCCGTCCTCGTTGGCCGCCTTGGACCACGGCACGCTGATCGCGGTCGGCACGTGGCCGGCGCGCTGCGCCTGCTCCTGCGGCAGGTGGGCGGGGGCGAGCAGCCGGCCGGCGTACTCGTCGGGGCTGCGCACGTCGACCAGGTTCTTGGCGCCGATCGCGGCGACGACGTCGTCCCGGAAGGCGCGGATCGAGGTGTCCGGCTCCTGCGCGACGTACTGCGTCTTCGGGCGCTCCACCTTGTCGGTGACCAGCGGGCGGGCGTCCAGCTCCCACTTCTTGCGGCCGCCGTCGAGCAGCTTGACGTCGCGGTGGCCGTACAGCTTGAAGTACCAGTACGCGTACGCGGCGAACCAGTTGTTGTTGCCGCCGTACAGGATGACGGTGTCGTCGTTGCCGACGCCCCGCTCGGACAGCAGCGCCTCGAACTGGCTCTTGTTGACGAAGTCCCGGCGCACCGGGTCCTGCAGGTCGGTCTTCCAGTCGAGCTTGATCGCACCGGCGATGTGGCCGGTGTCGTATGCCGAGGTGTCCTCGTCGACCTCGACGAAGACGACACCCGGTGCGTCGAGGTTCTTCTCGGCCCACTCTGCCGAGACGAGTGCGGTGTCGCGACTCATCGAATCACTCCCTGGTGAGGATGGACGGTGAGCCTGCGCGTGGAGATCGAAATCTGTGATTGTCGCACCACGCGCGGGCCCCTGGGTTAGGACGGGATCACGGGTTCGTGCGACGGCGCCGCTGCCGGGCGATCAAGGGAGAACACCGGTGGGTACGCGACCCTGTGGCCGGTGGCCGCCTAGGCGGCCGAGGACAGCCCCGCCGTCAGATGACGGGGCGACACAGGCAGGTGGCCACGCGGCACAGGTCGACCGCGCGCCGTTTGGTGAGGAGCGTCCCCATACGCAGGGACACTACCAGCCGTCCCAGCAAACGCCACCGGCCCGACCAGCATCCGGGACGGCCGTTCCGGCCACTCCGACCGGGCACACCGGGCGGGCGGGCCGGCCGGGCAGACCCGGACGGCGCGGCGCTCAGCCCGCGGAGTTGATCGGGACGTCCTTCGCCCCGACGGTCACCTCGAGCCCCTGGGGCAGCGGCTTGACCTCGCGCACCTTCAACCGCAGGGGCAGGTCCTGCAGCGGCACGTCGACCGAGATGCTCCGGGCGTAGTTGTTCAGCAGGGTGCGGGCCAGCGGCACCCGGGGCAACCCCTCGGCGTCCAGGTCGGCGAAACGCAGCGACACCTGGCCCTCCTTGCCGACGCTCACCTCGGCCGTCCCGGTGACGGTCAGCTTCTGGCCGAGGATGTCGACGGGGGCGGTCACGGCGAGCTTGCCGTCCCGCTCGGCGAGGGTCAGCCCGGGCCGGTCGAGGAGCTTGGCGAGGCTGTCGTACGTGATGACGCCCCTGCCGTCGACGGTCTCGGCGACCACGTCGCCCTGCTGTGTGCGCAGGGTCTCCAGCGAGGCCCGGACGTTGCGGGCGTCCACGTTCAGCTCGGTCAGGCTGACCATGTCGCCCCGCACCGAGGCCCGCACGTCGCGCAGCCCGATGGAGATCCGCTCGTACTCGCCGGCCAGCACCTGGGTCAGGAAGGGAAAGCCGCCGACCTGGACGCTGGGCGCGGCCGACTGCGCGTCCTGCTTGGCGATCTCCTGACGGACCTGCTCGGCGATGGCCCGCTCGGCCACCCCGGCGGCCACCCGGTCGGCGACCACGACGAGCCCGACCAGAACCAGCAGCAACACCACGAGCGTGATGAGCACCTTGCGCCCGCGCCGCCGGGGACGCTCGTCGTACGCCGGGTGGGCCTCGGCCACACCGCCTCCTTCTGTCGTACCGGTGCCGCCGTTGCGCGGCGCGCCCCGGTCAATACCCGAGAGGTGAAGATCCCAACCGCCGGCCAGGCCGGCCGGCGGTCACAGGAACAGTACGCACATCGCGTACGCCGCCGGCGCCGCGAGCGCGAAGCCGCCGAGCGGGCCCTGCATGTGCCGGGCGATCCACATCGTCGGCGGCTCGCCGGCCATCAGCCGGCCCGCCTCGGCGTACCCGACGGCGAGGTCGGCCAGGACGGCGGTGGCGGCGGTGACCAGCCCGACCAGGGCGCCGCTGGTGGGCGTGAAGCTGACGAGGAAGCTGCCGAGGAGGGCGCTGGTCAGCGTGCCGACCATCGCACCCGCGACGACGCCCGCCGCGCCCCGCGGCACCTGCGGCGCGAGCCGGGGCCAGGGCAGCACCGCGTCGGTGAGCCGGGCGACGGTGAGCGCGACGCCCGCGGCGGTGAGGCAGATGGTGATCGCCTGGGTGCCGGCCGGGACGCGGCCGAGCACGATCAGGGTGCCGAACGCCACCACGCCGACCACGATCAGCAGAGTGCTGCCGAGCGAGTCGGTGACCCGGACCCGGTCGACCCGGCGGAACAACTGCCCGAGGACGCCGAGCAGGAAGCCGCCAGCGGCCAGGTAGCCGAGGGGGGCCAACCCGGCGATGTCGGACTGCACCGCCGCGGTGTCCGCGGCGGCGGCGACCACGGCGCTGACCACGGCGACCACCAGCAGCGCGGGCGGGCGCATGGCCATCGTCCAGGCGAGGACGAAGAGCAGCTGTACGCCGAAGATGATGAACGCGAACGGCAGCCGGTGCCCCGGACCGGCGGTCTGCGCGCCGAGCACCAGGCCGACGCAGAGCAGCGCGGCGAACCCGGCGACGGTGAGCGAGAGCGGCCGGCGCACCTCGACCGGCTCGATCTCCTCCTCGTCGTCCGCTCCGTCACCCGGCTCGTCGTCCGGCCGCCAGCCCGGGTCGTCGCCCCGGCGCAGTCGCCGGGGACCGCGCCGGCGCGGCCGGGGGCCGTCGTCGCCGACGTCCGGGCCGGTGCGCGGCGTCGGTGGGTGCGCACGACCGGCCGGCCCCGGGCGCGCGTCGTCGGCCCACGGGTCCCGGCCGGCCTCGGGGGAGGTCGAGGGATACACGCCCCGATCGTGCCAGACCACGGCGCCGGGACGGTGGTCGCCGTTTCGGCGACGTTAAAACCTGCGGCGCGAGCGTGGACAAGCCCGGCAAACGGGAAATCACGCAAGGGCGCAGCTCGGGTGGTCCGTTACGCTCGATCCGTTACCCGCCCGTCAGCGACGCCGGGACCACGGTAGTTCTCAGCGCCACTCCCCGCCCCGAGTGTCGCTGGTCGCATGCGGCCACGGCCGCCGGGACGGAGGTGACCGCGTGGAGATCCTGCTACTGGTGACCGCACGCGCGGGTGAGGCATCGATGGTGCTGCCAGCGCTCGACCTGCTGCCACACTCGGTGCGCACCGCGCCGCGAGACGTCCGGACCCTGGTCGCCGGCCCCACGCCCGACGCGGTGCTGGTCGACGCCCGCTCCGAGCTGAGCGAGGCGCGAGCCACCTGCCGGATGCTGCACGCCACCGGGCTCGGGGTGCCGCTGGTCGCGGTGGTGACCGAAGCCGGACTGATCGCGCTCAACGCCGACTGGGGCGTCGACGACGTCATCCTCGCCAGCGCCGGTCCGGCCGAGGTGGAGGCCCGACTCCGGCTGGCGGTGGGGCGGATCAGCAACGCCACGGCCGGGGCCGGCGGCTCGATCCGGGCGGGCGAGCTGACCATCGACCCGGACACGTACGCCGCGCGGCTCAAGGGCCGCCCGCTCGACCTGACGTACAAGGAGTTCGAGCTGCTGAAGTTCCTCGCGCAGCACCCGGGCCGGGTGTTCACCCGGGACCAGCTGCTGCGCGAGGTCTGGGGGTACGACTACTTCGGCGGCACCCGGACCGTGGACGTGCACGTCCGACGGCTGCGGGCCAAGCTGGGCTCCGAGTACGAGTCGATGATCGGTACGGTCCGCCAGGTGGGTTACAAGTTCGTCGTGCCGCCGTCGCGGTCGCTGCCGGACACCGAGGCAGCCCCGCTGTCCGTCTGACCCGGCGGCGTCGCCGGGTCGAAACCCCGCTCGCCTCCCGCCCGACCCCCACCCCGTTCGGGCGAAGTGTTTTCGCATGCCCCTTTTGCCTGACTAGTCGCTTCTACGCTGACTGTCGGGTTGACGGAGGGAAGGGGCGACGGTGCGTGCCATGAACACGGGGGCGAAGAACGGGAAGTTTCGGGAGCGGAAGGGCGGTGTCCGCTGATGGGCACCGGGACCGACCGACGTTTCGTCGTGGTCGCCACGCTCGTGGTGGCGGCGCTGCTCGGCTCCGCGTACGTGCTCGGCCGCAGCATGACGCCGGAGCCGACCGGCAGCTCGGCGCGGCCGACCGCCTCCGCCGACCAGCCGCCCGCGGGCGGCACCAGCCGGAGCCCCGGGGCCCCCAGCCCCGGCCCCAGCGCGACCGGGCGCGACGGCGGGGAGATACCGGGGCTGGAGACCGCGATGGAGGGGCCGTTCGGGAGCCAGGTGACCACCGGCTCCGCGAACGTGGCGCTGACCTTCGACGACGGGCCCGACCCGTACTACACCCCGCAGGTCCTGGAGTTGCTGCGGCGGTACCGCGTCAAGGCCACGTTCTGTGTGGTCGGCGAGATGGCCCAGAGCCACCCCGACCTGGTCCGGGCGATCGTGACCGACGGGCACACCCTCTGCAACCACTCCTGGAACCACGACGTGCTACTGGGCGAGCAGCCCCCCGCCGCGATCCGGGACGACATGCAGCGCACCAACGCCGCGATCCGGGCGGCCGTGCCGGACGCGCGCATCGCGTACTACCGGCAGCCCGGCGGGGCGTGGACCAAGTCGGTGGTGTCCGTGGCCGACGACCTGAGGCTGGTCCCGCTGCACTGGGCCGTCGACCCCACGGACTGGCAGATGCCGGGGGCCGACGTGATCGCCGCCACCGTCTCGGCCAACACCCAGCCCGGAGCGATCGTCCTGCTGCACGACGCCGGTGGCGACCGGCAGGGCACCGTCGACGCGCTGCGCACCCTGCTGCCCGACCTGACCGCCCGGTTCCGGCTGGCGGCGCTGCCGACCGGCACCACCTGAGCGGGCGGGTGGTCGCCGGTGACGGCGCCGCGCCGCCTGAGCGGTCAGCCCGCGCCCGATACGGTTACGGGGTGAGCAGCGCCGAGCCGACGACCGACCGGGTGACCCGGACCCACGTGCTGACCCCGGCCGAGGTGGCCGACGTGCTGACCCTGGCCCGGGCGGCCGGCGACGCCGACGGGGCCGACCCGTTCGACGAGCACACCCTGCTCCGGCTGCGCGACCCCGGGGCGCCGGCCGTGCACCTGACCGCCCGCGCCCCGGACGGGACGCTGACCGGGTACGCGCATCTGGACACGACCGATCCGGGTGCCGGCGTCGGCGTGGAACTGGCCGTCCACCCGGGACACCGGCGGCAGGGCACCGGGCGGGCGTTGGCCCGGGGCGTGCTGGCCAGCGCCTCGGGTCCGCTGCGCGCCTGGGCGCACGGCGACCACCCGTCGGCCGCCGCCCTCGCCGTGGACCTGGGCTTCACCCGGGCGCGGGTGCTCTGGCAGATGCGCCGCCCGCTCACCGCCCCGCTGGCCGAACCGCTACTGCCCGACGGGGTCACGGTGCGCGCGTTCGTCCCCGGGGCGGACGACGACGCCTGGCTCGCGCTCAACACCCGGGCCTTCGCGAGCCACCCGGAGCAGGGCCGCTGGACGGAGGCGGACCTGCGGGTACGCCTCGCCGAGCCGTGGTTCGATCCGGCCGGCTTCCTGCTCGCCGAGGAGTCGGCCACCGGCCGCCTGCTGGGCTTCCACTGGACCAAGGTGCACGACCGGCCCGGGTCGGCCCGGATCGGCGAGGTCTACGTGCTCGGGGTGGACCCGGCGGCGCACGGCGGCGGCCTGGGTCGGGCACTCACCGCCGCGGGGCTGGCGTACCTGCGGGACCGGCGCGGGCTGGACCGGGTGATGCTCTACGTCGACGAGTCCAACACGGCTGCGGTGGCGCTCTACGAGCGGCTCGGGTTCGCCCGCTGGTGCGCCCACGTCAACTACCAGCTCGGCTGAGGCCGGCCGGGGCGCCCAGGGCGGCGCCGGGCGGCTGGGCGGGCGGGGGCGGCTGGGCCGACCGATCGCCGTCGACCTCCCCCACCACGTTTCGCCCCCTTTGCTCTGCACCCACCGACGCAGCGGTCACCGTGGGTAGCCGCTGCGCGGACGGGTGCAGAGCAAAGGGGGCCGTGTGCATGGTGCCGCCCCGCGTGCGGCGCCAAGCACAGCCCAGCCGCGCAACGCCGCGAACACCGGTCCCGCCGTCAGGAACCGGAGCGGCGGCGGCGCCGGGGCACAGGTCCAGCTCGCCGCCGGGCCGGACCTCCCGGGCAGCACGACCGACACCGCGGATGGAGCGCGCAGGCGGCATCACGGGAACGTCACGCGGCGGCATCGGCGCGATAACGCATGACCGGAAAAATCGCATTATTAGCGATAGTGGGCCGCGGGTTCACTTATTGGACAACCCACCCTCAGCCTCCGGCCATCCTCCCGGCCGAACCTGTTCACCCTCCGTTCACTTCCGACCGGCGAACCGGCTACCTGGCCCTCCTAACTTTCAGTTCAGCCGGGAAGCGCCGGCTGCCCCCGGGCCCCGAATCCGGGCTCGTATCGAAGACGTGAAGGGAAACCCCTCAGGTGAAGCTCCAGCGGCACGGCACTATCGCCTGCCTCGCTCTCACTGCGGTGCTCGGTCTCAGTGCATGCGGCTCGGACAACAACGAGCCCGCCACCGGCGCCTCGGCCTCCGGGTCGGCCGCCGCGGCCGACTGCGCCACCGGCACCCTGAACGCTCAGGGCTCGTCCGCCCAGAAGAACGCCATGGCCGAGTGGATCAAGGCGTACCAGCAGAAGTGCAGCGGCAGCACGATCAACTACGAGCCGTCCGGCTCGGGCGCCGGCATCCAGGCGTTCATCGCCGGCACCGCCGACTTCGCCGGCTCCGACTCCGCCCTCAAGCCGGAGGAGCAGCCGCAGGCCGACGCCAAGTGCACCGACGGCAAGGCCATCCACCTGCCGATGGTGATCGGCCCGGTGGCCGTCGCCTACAACGTCAGCGGCGTGGACAACCTCCAGCTCAAGCCGGCCACCCTGGCGAAGATCTTCGCCGGCAAGGTGACCAAGTGGGACGACCCGGCGATCAAGGCCGACAACCCGGACGCCAAGCTGCCGGCGACCACGATCCAGACCGTCCACCGCTCGGACGAGTCGGGCACCACCGACAACTTCACCAAGTTCCTGGCCAAGACCGCGGGCGCGGACTGGACCTTCGAGAACGCCAAGGCGTGGAAGGCCCCGGGCGGCACCGGCGCCAAGGGCTCGGACGGCGTGGCCAGCTCGGTCAAGGGCGCCGACGGCACCATCGGCTACATGGAGTGGTCGTTCGCCGAGAACGCCGGCCTGAAGATCGCCAAGATCGGTAACGGCGCGGGCGAGTTCGCCGAGCTGACCGCCGAGAACGCCGGCAAGACCATCGCCGGGGCCAAGATCGAGGGCCAGGGCGACGACCTGAAGATGTCGGTCGACTACAACACCAAGGAGGCCGGGGCGTACCCGATCGTCCTGGTGACGTACGAGATCGTCTGCAGCAAGGGTCTCGCCGCCGACAAGCTGCCGCTGGTCAAGGGCCTGCTGGGCCACGCCGCCAGCGCCGAGGGCCAGTCGGCCCTGACCGAGCTGGGCTACGCCCCGCTGCCGGAGACGGTCCGGACCAAGGTCGAGGCCGCGGTCAAGAACCTCTCCTGACCGACCGCTCCACCACCACCACCTCCCTCAATCGAAGCGAGCGAGCAGATGGGTGAAACCCCTCACCGCTCGGCCGACGCCGGCACCGGCGGGATCCGCGTGGCCTCAGGCCAGGAGCGGCCCGCCGGTGCCTCGGCGCGTGTGGCCGAGTCACCAGTCAGCACCCGTACCCCGGGCGGGGACGGCCTCGGCGGCGGCGGCGCGCTGCCCCGGGCCCGGGCCTTCGGCGCGGAGCGCGCGTTCCGGGGTCTGACCCTGGCCGCCGGCACCGCCGTCCTGGTGATCATCGCCGCCATCGCGGTCTTCCTGATCGCCAAGGCGGTACCGGCCCTGCGCGCCAACACAGAGAACTTCTGGTCGTACGAGGGCTGGGCGCCCAACGAGACGCAGCCCAAGTTCGGCATCGGCACCCTCGCCTTCGGCACCGTGCTCAGCTCCGCGCTGGCGCTGCTGATCGCCGTGCCGGTGGCGCTGGGCATCGCGCTGTACCTGTCGCACTACGCCCCGCGCCGGGTCGGCACCGCGCTCGGCTTCCTGATCGACCTGCTCGCCGCCGTCCCCAGCGTGGTGTTCGGACTCTGGGGCCGGGACGTCTTCGTCAACCCGGTCCGGGACTTCTCGGCCTGGCTGAACGAGTACTTCGGCTGGATCCCGATCTTCGGCGGTGACGGCCCGTTCGGCAAGTCCATCCTGCTCGGCGCGCTGGTGCTGGCGATCATGGTGCTGCCGATCATCACGTCGCTGTCCCGCGAGGTGTTCCTCCAGACGCCGACCGCCAACGAGGAGGCGGCGCTCGCGCTCGGCGCGACCCGCTGGGAGATGATCCGCACCGCCGTCCTCCCGTACGGCCGGCCCGGCATCGTCGCCGCGGTGATGCTCGGCCTGGGCCGCGCGCTCGGCGAGACCATCGCGCTCGCGATGACCCTCGGCATCACCTTCGGCATCTCGTTCAACCTGATCCAGAACGGCGGCAACACCATCGCCGCGAACATCGCCAACGCGTTCGGCGAGGCCAACGCCACCGGTCGCGGGGCGCTGATCGCCTCCGGCCTGGTGCTGTTCACCATCACGCTGATCGTCAACATCACCGCGCGGGCGATCATCTACCGCCGCCGGGAGTTCACGGAGTCGGCCGCATGACCACTGTCGCCAACCACCGCACCCGCCCGCCGGCCCAGCCGACCACGCTCCGGGCGAAGCGGCTGCCCCGGTACGCCGCCCCGGCGATCGCCCTGGCGGCCATCGTGGTCGCCGCCGCCGTCGTGTCCGGCACCGGCATCGGCGGCCCGGTGCTCACCGTGGTCGTCGCCGCGCTGCTCTACCTGGCCGGGCTCTTCGCCGCCAGCACCGCCGTCGAGGGGCGGCGGGCGGCCCGCAACCGCGCCTGGAGCGCCCTGATCCACTCGGCGTTCGTGCTGGCCGTGCTGCCGCTGGCCTCGGTGGTGTGGACGCTGGTCAGCAAGGGCGCCGAGCGCCTCGACGGCAACTTCTTCGGCACCTCGATGAACAACATCGGGGCGCGGGACCCGAACGGCGGCGCGTACCACGCGATCGTCGGGACGCTGGAGCAGGTCGGCATCGCCACGCTGATCACCGTCCCGCTCGGCATCCTGTGTGCCATCTACGTGGTCGAGTACGGCCGCGGCCGGTTCGCGTTCGCGATCCGGTTCTTCGTCGACGTGATGACCGGCATCCCGTCCATCGTCGCCGGCCTGTTCGTGCTGGCGTTCTGGGTGCTGATCGTCTCGCCGATGTTCAACGACGGGCGGCCGGGCTTCTCCGGCTTCGCCGCCGCGCTCGCGCTGAGCGTGCTCATGCTGCCCACCGTGGTCCGGTCCACCGAGGAGATGCTGCGTCTCGTCCCGGCGCCGCTGCGCGAGGGGGCGTACGCCCTCGGCGTACCGAAGTGGAAGACCATCCTGCGGATCGTGCTGCCCACCGCGCTGCCGGGCATCGTCACCGGTGTGATGCTCGCCATCGCCCGGGCCGCGGGCGAGACGGCCCCGGTGCTGCTCGTCGCCGGCGGCGGCGCGGCGATCAACTTCAACCCGTTCGAGAACAACCAGTCGTCGCTGGCCCTCTTCGTCTACCAGCAGGCCGGCGACGCCTCGAAGTACGCCCCGGCGCGGGCGTGGACCGCCGCGCTGACCCTGGTCGCCCTCGTGCTGATCCTGACGGTCGCGGCGAAGCTGCTGGCCCGCCGCAACCGGCTCGGCCGATGAACCCCGGAGGTACCACCACCATGGCCAAGCGCATCGAAGCCACGAACGTCACCGCCTACTACGGGGGCTTCAAGGCGATCGAGAACATCAGCATGACGGTCGAGCCGAAGACGGTGACCGCCCTGATCGGGCCGTCCGGCTGCGGCAAGTCCACGTTCCTCCGGTCGATCAACCGGATGCACGAGGTGCTTCCCGGCGCCCGGGTCGAGGGCAACCTGACCATCGACGACCAGGACATCTACGACCGGGACGTGGACGTCACCGCCGTCCGCCGCATGATCGGCATGGTCTTCCAGCGGCCCAACCCGTTCCCCACCATGAGCATCTTCGAGAACGTGGTGGCCGGGCTGCGACTCAACGGCGTACGCAGGAAGTCGATCCTGGAGGAGGCGGCCGAGAGGGCGCTGCGCTCGGCGAACCTCTGGGACGAGGTGAAGGACCGCCTCGGCAAGCCCGGCGCCGGCCTGTCCGGCGGTCAGCAGCAGCGGCTGTGCATCGCCCGTACCATCGCGGTCGAGCCGCAGGTGGTCCTGATGGACGAGCCGTGCTCGGCGCTCGACCCGATCTCCACGCTGGCGATCGAGGACCTGATGTTCCAGCTCAAGGACAAGTTCACGATCGTCATCGTCACGCACAACATGCAGCAGGCCGCCCGGGTCTCCGACCGCACGGCCTTCTTCTCGATCGAGAAGACCGGCGACCCCGGCCGCCTGATCGAGTACGACAACACCCAGAAGATCTTCAGCAACCCGAGCGTGAAGAAGACCGAGGACTACATCACGGGCCGCTTCGGCTGACAGGTGTGCAGGGAGGGGCCTCTTCTCAACGCTTTTGCCTGGGGAGGGTCCCTTTCAGCACCCCTGTCCCGGCCCAGCCCTGTCTCGGGCCCCCGGCCCGGGCGGCAGGTCAGCGGGGCAGACGCCGGGTGCAGGGCCCGTCATGCTCGGGCCGGAGCAGACAGCGCCGACCGTTGGCGAGGTGCCTCGGGCAGAAGGCGGGATGCCGTACCCCTGGATGGTCAACGGTGGCGACGGTGGCGTCGTCGCACTCGACGAGATTGTGGAAGCTGAGCGAACGGGCGACGACGCGGGCCACCCGTACGGCGGTGGTCAGGTCGTCGGCGACGACCGGCAACTGGACGAGATAGCGATGCCCGCTCACCTCCGTCGCCCGCCGTGCCGGCTCTCTGGGTAGATCTTGGTAAAAAGTGGCCCCTGGAGGGGCCGTTTCGTACCAAGATTTACGGCGGTCGCCATTCGTGCCGTTCACCAGGTGCCGCCTTTCGGTTGACGTCGCGGGTCTGGAAGGGGCGGGGCCGTCCCACGGCCGGCTCCGGACGGACCCGCCCCGCCCTGCCACCGCAGCTTCGCTCAGCGGTACGGCAGCAGAGCTGGCCCGGGTGCGGGTGCCGGCCGGTAGCCGGCCGGGCGCTGATTTGCGTTCCGAAGCAGGTCACGGGCCCGCGCCTGCTCGGACTGCCACCGGCGGAGGGCGTCCTTGACCCGGTCGGTCTCACGGCGGGCCCGATGGGTCGCGTCGTGTGCGTCGGCCAGTTCGGCGGCGACCCGGTCGAGGAAGGTCAGCACCTCGTCGGGATCGAGGCCGCGCCGCCCGAGGCGGGTGCGGCCGAACCGGCGGGTCCGCACGTCGGCCGCCCGCAGGGGTACGCACGACGCGGACCGGTACGCGGTCCCGCCGGCTCGCTCGCGTACGGCGGAACGACGGCCGAGCAGCCGCTCGACGAGGTGTCTCATGGAGATCCTGCCTTTCGACGTCTGCCAGGAGAGGACGGCCCGCCCCTGAGTTGCCGCCCAGGGGCGGGACCGGGCCCTGCCGTACCGGCCAGGGATGGCGGTACGAAGACCTCCCCTACGGGAGATGACCTTCTGCAACAGTCTGAACACCAGAAGGCGCATAGTCAACCCCACTATTGAGGTTGACTAGTCCCGGGCTGGGAAGGTCGCAGCGTGCCACGTCAGCCGCTGCGTGTGATGGGAACCGCCGAGATCGCGGAATACCTCGGAGTGTCCCGGCAGTGGGTGGAGGTTCTGAGCAAACGTCGGGACTTCCCCGAGCCGGCAGCGGTTCTGAAGGCCGGCCGCATCTGGCGGACGGAGGACATCGAGCACTGGGCGACCGAGCACCGGCCGCGATCCGAGCCCGACGAACCCGCGTAGGGAGGGCCTACCGCTGGGTGCTCTGCTCGTCGGTGGACACCCGCGTGTAGACCAGCTCCGCCATTGCCTGTCCTGTTCATCCGATCGTCGCCGACACCGCTGATCCAGCTGTCATCAAACGCTGTCGTCAACTCGGATCGGCCTGCATTGGATCGGCGGGTCGGATTCCCGTGGTCGGGAGTGGTCCATTGACTCCGTTCCGTAGCTGTCGTCAAATGGTCCTTTTGCCGACAGAGGCATCCGGGGGCGAATGCTGCGTGCCCGGCCAGACGCTCGACCCCGTGTCCTAAAGATCAACTGAATGATCCCCGGTGACATGAGCGTTAGGAAAACCTCATGTCCGGCCCCTGCCAGGCCCAGGCGCCGGGGATCCCGCCGTCGTCGGGCTGATTGTCGATGTGCGACTGACCGGGGTCGGTGGACGTCCCAGCACCGTGGGCGGTCACATCAATGTCGGGATTCGGCCACCCCGGTCCCGCCCACCCCTCCAGCCAGGACGACACCGTGGAGGCGTTCGGGCCGTCCAACGGCCCGG
>NZ_JBDPMC010000054.1:0-45696 GCF_039871625.1 Micromonospora sp. B11E3
CCCCGCAACCCCCCACCCCGCTCACGGAACCCCCACCCCGCTCACGGAACCCCCACCCCGCTCACGACGACGCCCGCAGGGCAGCGGTGCCGAGCGACTCCACGACGGCCCGCACATGGACGCCAGGAGCCAGCGGCACCGCGGCGGTGGCGGCCCCGGCCAGGAAGACCCAGCCCGACCGGAGGCGCACCCCGTGCCGCCCAACCAGGCGCACACCCTCGTCGAGCGCCCGACGGGGATCACCGAGGATCGCCGCCGTCGAACCGACCTGGGCCACCCGCCCGTCAACCTCCAGCAGCACGCCGAGGTTGTCCAGCCCGTCGGGCACGGCCGACCACGGCCCGACCACGAACGCCGCCGCCGAGGTGTTGTCGGCGATCACGTCGGGCAGGGAGAACGTGAAGTTGGCGTACCGGGAGTCGATCAGCTCGATCGCCGGGGCGACCGCGCGCACGGCGTCGGTGAAGGAGCCCATCGGCTCGCCCGGCTCGGGCAGCCGGTCCAGCAGGAACGCCACCTCCGGCTCGACCCGGGGGTGGATGTACGCCCCGACGTCCACGGTGCCGCCGTCGGGCACCCGCATGGCGTCGGTGAGCCGGCCCCAGATCACCTCGTTCACCCCGACCTGGGCCATCTTGGCCTTGCTGGTCAGGCCCATCTTCAGCCCGACCAGGCGCTCGCCCCGGCCCAGCCGGCGCTGCACGAGCGCGGTCTGCACGGCGTACGCGCCGTCGACGTCCAGCCCGGTCTCGGCGGCGAGCTGCGGGATCGCGGTGGCCGTGTCGGCGGCCACGCCCAGCCTCTCGGCGATCCCCGCGATGTCCGGCCCGATCACGCTGCCCCCTCCTGAGGACGCCGGCCCGCCAGGTCCAGCGCCACGTCCACGATCATGTCCTCTCGGCCGCTCATTGGGCCTCCCGGGAAAAACACGTCCGCACCGAGCCGAGCCCGGAGATCCGGGCCTCGTACGCCGCGCCGGGCGTCACCGGCACCATCGGGCCGAGGGCGCCGGAGAGCACCACGTCCCCGGCGCGCAGCGGGTCGCCGGCGCGGGCCGTCGTGCCGGCGAGCCAGGCCAGCGCGTGCAGCGGGTTGCCGAGGCAGGCCGCCCCGGCGCCGACCGAGACGGGCTCCCCGGCGTGTTCCAGGACCATCCCGCACAGCCGCAGGTCCACGTCGGCGAGCCGGCGCGGCGCGGTGCCGAGCACGAACAGCCCGCTGGAGGCGTTGTCGGCGACGGTGTCCACGATGGAGATGTCCCAGCCGGCGACCCGCGAGTCGACGATCTCGATGGCCGGCAGCAGGTGGTCGACCGCCCGGATCACGTCGACGGTGGTGACCCGCTCGTCGGTCAGGTCCGCGCCGAGCACGAAGGCGACCTCCGCCTCCACCCGCGGCTGGAGCAGCCGGCCGAGCGGCACCTCCGCGCCGTCGGCGACGGCCATGGCGTCGGTGAGCACCCCGAAGTCCGGCTCGTAGACGCCCAGGCTCTCCTGCACTGCGCGGGAGGTCAGCCCGATCTTCGCGCCCACGCGGCGCTCGCCCCGGTCGCGCCAGGCCCGCGCCTGGCGCTGCTGCACCTGGTACGCCGAGGCGACGTCCCCCTCCGGCAGCAGCCGCCCGCGCAGCGGCGGGCAGGGCTTCCCGCTCTCCCGGGCCTCGGTCAGCTCGCGTACCGCGCCGTCCAGATCGATCATTGCAGGTCCACGCAGACGTTGGTGAGTTCGGAGTAGAAGTCGAGGGAGTGCACGCCGCCCTCGCGGCCGATGCCGGACGCCTTCACCCCGCCGAACGGGGTGCGCAGGTCCCGCAGGAACCAGGTGTTGACCCAGACGATGCCGGCGTCCAGCCGGGCCCCGGCCCGGTGCGCCCGGCCGACGTCCCGGGTCCAGACCGTCGCCGCGAGGCCGTACTCGGTGCCGTTGGCCAGCGCGTACGCCTCGTCCTCGGCGTCGAAGGGCGCGACGTGCACCACCGGCCCGAAGATCTCCTCGCGGTTGGTCCGGGCGTCCGGGCCGAGCCCGGTCAGCACGGTCGGCTGCACGTACGCGCCCCCGTCGCGGGCGTCGCCGAAGCGCGGCGTGCCGCCCCCGGCGCGCACCTCGGCACCCTCCGCCCGGGCCAGGTCGTAGCAGCCGAGCACCTTGTCCCGGTGCTGGTGCGAGATCAGCGGCATGTTCACCGTGGCCTCGTCGGCCGGCCAGCCGTACGTCAGTCCGTCGGCCGCCTTCGCCAGCCGCTCGACGAACTCGTCGTGGACCGGGCGCTGCACGTAGATCCGCTCCGTGCAGAGGCAGACCTGGCCGCCGTTGGTGAAGCTGGACCGCACCGAGCCGGCGACCGCCGCGTCCAGGTCGGCGTCGGCGAAGACCAGGCCGGCGTTCTTGCCGCCCAGCTCGAAGGAGACGGCCTTCACGCCGTCCGCCGCCGCGCTCATGATCGCGCCGCCGGTGGCCGACTCGCCGGTGAACGTGATCGCGTCCACCCCCGGGTGTCGGGTCAGGAACTCTCCGGCCGAGTCGGGGCCGAAGCCGTGCACCAGGTTGAACACCCCGTCCGGTACGCCGGCGGCGGCCATCACCTCGGCGAGCAGCGTCGCCGAGGCGGGGGTCTCCTCGCTGGGCTTGACCACGACGGCGTTGCCGCAGGCCAGGGCCGGGGCGACCTTCCAGGTGAGCAGCAGCAACGGCAGGTTCCACGGCACGATGACCGCGACCACGCCGACCGGCTTGCGGACGGCGTAGTTCAGCGCCCGGCCGCCGGCCGGGGTGACCGTGGTGAACGACTCGGTCGGCGCGGTCGCCACGATCTCGGCGAACGCCCGGAAGTTGGCCGCGCCGCGCGGGACGTCCAGCGTGCGGGCCTGGCTGATGGACTTGCCGGTGTCGGCCACCTCGGCGGTGACCAGGTCGTCGAAGCGGCGCTCCAGCTCGTCGGCGATGCGGCGCAGCACCTCGGCGCGCTCCCGCTCCCCCGTCCGTCCCCACGGCCCGCGCAGGGCCGCCCGGGCGGCGGCGACCGCGTCGTCCACGGTGGACCGGTCGGCCTCGACGACCTCGAAGACCGGCTCACCGGTCACCGGGCTGCGCTTGGCGAAGCGCCGCCCGGCGGCCACGAACTCCCCGTCGACGAAGTTGCGCAGCAGGGCCGGCCCGCCGGGCGCCCGCCCGGCCATCAGCCTCGCGTCCCAGTCGACGGTCATCGCCGCCGCCCCCGGGTGACCGCCGCCCCGACCGCCCCGGCCAGCAGCGCCGCCGCTCCCGCGGCCACCGTCCCGAGCGCCCGGTGCTGGCGGCGGACGCGCCGCCGGACGTCGGAGTACGGGGTGGTGGAGAAGGAGACCAGCTCGTACTGGGAGACGTACCGGCCGGGCAGCGTCCGCTCCAGCGCGTGCTCGACCCGCCGCCGGGCCTGGAACACCGGAGAGGCGACCTTGTCCCGCATCTCCACGAAGTTCGCCAGCGCCATCCGGGCGATCGCCTCCGCGTTGGCCTGCCGCCGCGCCTGGAACAGCGGCAGCGCCGCCGCCCAGTCCTCGCCGCACTCGTCGAGGCAGCGGTCCAGCTCCACCACGTCCTCGAACGCGCAGTTGGCGCCCTGGCCGTAGAACGGGACGATGGCGTGCGCGGCGTCGCCGAGCAGGCAGACCCGGCCGTGCACCTGCCACGGAATGCAGCGCACCGTGCCGAGCACGCCCACCGGGTTGTGCTGGTAGTCGTCGACCAGGTTCGGCGCCAGCGGGACGAGGTCCGGGTAGTGGGTGGCGAAGTGCCGCTCGATCGCGGCCGGGCTGGTCAGCGAGGCGAAGCTCGCCGTGCCGTGGGTGGGCCAGAACAGGGTGCAGGTGAAGGAGCGGTCCGGGTTGGGCAGCGCGATCATCATCGAGGTGCCGCGCGGCCAGATGTGCAGCGCCGCGGGGTCGAGGGCGAACTCGCCGCCGAGCGGCGGGATCGTCAGCTCCTTGTAGCCGTAGTCGAGGAAGTCGAGGCTCTCGCCCAGCACCCCGTACGCGAGCAGCTGCCCGCGCACGGCGGAGCCGGCCCCGTCAGCGCCGAGGACGACCGGCGCGGCGGCCGTGACCTTGCCCTGCGGCGTCTCGAAGGTCATCTCCCCGGTCGCCGGGTCGAGGCCGACCAGCCGGTGGTCGAAGGCGGTCCGCACCCCCGGCAGCGCGTCGGCGGCGCTGAGCAGGGCGTTGTTCAGCGCGCCCCGGCTGATCGAGTTGATCGCCCGGTCCCCGGCGGCGCTGTACGACTGGAACTGCGGCTCGCCCGCCACGGGGTGGATCATCCGGCCGCGCATCGGCAGCGCGTCGGCCATCACCTGCCGGTCCAGGCCGATCCGGCGCAGCGCGTCGAGCCCCCGCTCGGACAGCGCCAGGTTGATCGAGCGGCCCCGCTCGACCCGGCCGGCGCGCGGGTCCGGTCGCCGCTCGTAGAGCGCGACCCGGTGGCCGCGCCGGGCCAGGAAGCAGGCCAGCAGACAGCCGGCCAGCCCCGCGCCGACCACCGCGATCTCGTCGGGTTCCGCTGTCATGGTTGGTTCTCCACGGTCGTGGCCAGCGCGTCGGCGACCCGCCAGCAGTCGTGGTACGTCGAGTAGAGCGGCACCGGGGCGAACCGGACGACGTCCGGCTCCCGCGCGTCGGCGATCACGCCGTGCTCGTGCCGCAGCCGCTTGGTCAGCTCGTTGGCGCTGCCCACGCCGATGCGCACCGAGAGCTGGCAGCCCCGCCGGTCCGGTTCGCGCGGGGTCACCACGGTCAGCGGCCGGTCGGCGGTGACCTCGTCGAGCAGCCGTTCCAAATACCCGGTGAGCCGCACGCTGCGCTCGCGCAGCGCCGGCATCCCGACGGAGTCGAACAGCTCCAGCGACGTCCGCACCGGCCCCATCGCGAAGATGGGCGGGTTGGAGACCTGCCACGCCTCCACGGTGGCCGGTGGCCGGGAGACGGGGGCCATCTCGAACCGGGTGCCGGCCTCGGTGCTCCACCAGCCCTCGAAGCGGGGCAGGTCGGCCCGGCCGAGGTGCCGCTCGTGGACGAACGCGCCGGCCAGCGCGCCCGGCCCCGAGTTGAGGTACTTGTACGAACACCAGGCGGAGAAGTCGACGTCCCAGTCGTGCAGCGCCAGCGGCACGTTGCCGGCGGCGTGCGCCAGGTCCCAGCCGACGACCGCCCCGGCGGCCCGGCCGGCGGCCGTGATCGCGGGGATGTCCAGCAGCTCGCCGGTGAGGTAGTTGACCCCGCCGAGCAGCACCAGCGCGACGGTGTGCCCCTCGGCGGCGAGGAACTCCACGACGTCGGACGTGCGCAGCGTGTCCTCGCCGGGGCGCGGCCTGAGCCGCACGACGGTGGCGTCCGGGTCCAGGCCGTGGAAGCGGGCCTGGCTGCGCACGGCGTAGCTGTCCGACGGGAAGGCCGTGTCCTCGATGACGATCCGGGACCGCTCCCCCGCCGGCCGGTAGAAGCTGACCATCAGCAGGTGCAGGTTGACCGTGAGGGAGTTCATCACCACGGCCTCCGCGGGCCGGGCGCCGACCAGCCGGGCGACCGGGCCGGTCAACAGCTCGTGGTACGGCAGCCAGGGCCGCGGCGCCTCCAGGTGCCCCTCGACTCCCAGCCGGCGCCACGCGTCCAGGTCGGCCAGCAGCTCGTCGCGGGTGGCCCGGGGCTGCAGCCCGAGGGAGTTCCCGGCCAGGTAGGCGGCCTCGGGGTAGCGCCCGCCGTCGGCCGGGGGCACGTGGAACAGGTGCCGGCGCCCGGGGTCGGCGGCGTCGAGTCTCCGCGCTTCTTCTTCGGGGGTGTGCATGTCTCGCTCTCCGCTCACATAGCGGTCCGGGCCGACCACAGCTCGGGGAAGACCACCCGGGCCATGCTGCGCTGCAACCACGCCAGGCCCGCCGAGCCGCCGCTGCCGACCTTGGCGCCCATGCTGCGCTGCACCGCCTTGAGGTGGTTCCACCGCCAGTCGCCGAACTGCTCGGCCACCTCGGTCAGCGCCTCGCCGAGCAGGCGCAGGTGGTTGTCCGGGCCGCCGCCGTCGGCGTAGACGGTCACCCACGCCGCCGCCACGGCCGGGTGCGGCTGGTGCTCCTCGGCGACGTCCCGGTCGAGCACCTCGGCGGGCAGGTCGAAGCCGCAGCGGGCGAGCAGGGCCAGCACGTCGTCCCAGAGGCTGGGGGCGGCCAGGGCGGCGCGCAGTTCGCCGTACACCTCGGTCTGCCGGCGGAACGGCCGGACCAGGGCCGCGTCGCGCAGGCCGAGCAGGAACTCCAGGTGCCGGTACATGGCCGACTGGAAGCCGGAGCCCTCGCCGAGCAGGTTGCGGAACCGGTTGAAGTCGGCGGGGGTCATCCAGCGCAGCCCCTTCCAGGCCGCGTTGAGCCCTTCGAGGTGCAGGGCGGCCCGGCGCAGCGGGGCGAGGGCGTCCCACACCCGGTCGGCGCGCAGGCAGCGCTGCGCCTCGCGCAGCTCGTGGCAGGTCAGCCCGAAGTACAGCTCCATGATCTGGCTGACCATCAGGAAGGACATCTCGCCCGGGTCGTCGCTGAGCGGCTGCTGCAACCGGTGCAGGGTGCTCGCGCGCACGTACGTGTCGTAGGGCACCCGCTCGGCGAACTCCAGGGTCGGCTTGCCGCCGTTGCGGGCTGCCTTGGCCGCGCGCTGTTGGGGGGTGACCGGACGCACCGCCGCGGCCAGCGTGGGCGCCCGCAGGTCCGTCTGCTCCACCTGTCGTCTCCATCCATGTGCCGGGTAACGTCATGATCTCGCGGGTAATACGCCGGACGGAATGCCGGATCAACGGCGCTTCGACCGTCTGACCTGCGGCGCGTAAGGCCAAGAAGGCCTCGTGGTTTCGGAGGGGAAGGTTGAGCGTGGACGACATGGACTGGGCGCTGCTGCGCGAACTGCAGGCCGACGCGCGCCTGTCGTTCAGCGAGCTGTCCCGCCGGGTGCACCTGTCGCCGCCGGCGGTGGCCGAGCGGGTCCGCCGCCTGGAGGAGTCCGGCGTCATCACCGGCTACCACGCGCACGTCGACCTGGCCCGCGCCGGCCGGGCCGTGGTCGCGCTGATCCGGATGTCCTGCTACGGCTCCCGCTGCATCCTCAACGACCCCGACGTGGCGGGCTGGCCCGAGATCATGGAGATCCACCGGATCACCGGGGACGCGTGCAGCATGCTCAGGGTGGCGGCCGGCTCGATCACCGAGTTCGAGGGGGTGATCGACCGCCTCGCCCCGTACGGCCAGCCGTCCAGCACGATGGTCCTGTCCACCCCTCTCGGCTGGCACCCGGTCACCCCGTTGAGAGGAAGGGCCCCTTCCTGACGCGTTCGGTACGGGAAGGGCCCCTGCCGACACCCCCGCACCGCCGGCCGGGCGGGTTTGGCCCGGGGTCACGGGGAAAGCAGAGCACGCTCACCCGTCGATTTCCGGTGTTCCACACCGGGAGGGGGGAACCATGCGGGGGCTCACCGTCTCACCTCGTGTCCTGTCGGCCGTGCTGACCGTGCTCGGCCTGGTCGGGGCGTTCGTCCTGGCCACCGCCGCCCCGGCGCGGGCCGGGCAGAACACCTTCGTCGAGGTCACCCCGAACAGCGCGCAGGCCGGCACCCGGGTCAGCATCCGGGCCAGCTGCGACAACGACAACCGACGGCAGGCGGAGGTACGCTCCGACGCCTTCGGGCGGGTCGTCGTCCGCCCGGACAACGGCTTCCTGACCGGCGCGGTCACCATCCCCGCCAGCAAGGAACCGGGCGACTTCCCGGTCGACCTGCGCTGCCCGAACGGCAACACGGCGCAGACCACGCTCACGGTGCTGAACATGACGCAGCCGAGCAAGGGCCCGAACACCGGTCTCGGCGGCACGTCCGGGGGCCGGGGCACCGCCGCGCTGCTGCTGGTCGGTGGGCTGGCCGTGGCGGCCATGGCGGCCGGGTTCGGCGCGTTCGGCGGCCGTGGACGGACCGGAACGCGTTCCTGACGAGGCACCTGTCATGGCCCGCCGACGTACGCGTGACGCCCCGGCGCGGAACCGCCGCGCCGCCGCGCGGACGCCCGACCGCACCCCGGGACACGGCGCCGCGGGACGCGGCGCCGCGGGACGCGGCGCCGCGGGACACAGCGCCGCGGGACACAGCGCCGCGGGACACGATGCCGCCGCGCGGACGCCCGACCGCCGCGGCACCGGCCTGCCGCCCGGCAGCCGCCCGGCCGAGCGGGCGCCGGGCCGGGTCCGGGCGGTGGCGTGGCTCGCGGTCCGGGGCTGCCGGCGGTTCGCCCGCGTCGCCGGCCAGTCCTGCTCGGCGAGCGTCGCCACGGCCGACCCGGCCACCCGGCCCGTCCCCCCGAACGCCGTGCGGCCCGGGGCGGACGCGGGGCGGCGGGCGGTCGCGCGCCGGGGGCCGGGCGCGCCCGTGCTCGTGGTCGCCGCCCTGATGACGCTGATCCTGGCGATGCTGGGCACGCAGCGGCTGACCGGCTACACCGTGCTGCCGGACCGGTTCGTGGTCGGGCTCCGACCGCCGCCGAAGAAGTTCCCGGTGCTGCCGGCCAGCCGGCCGACCGGCCTCGCGATCAGCTCCATCGACCTCGACGCCCCCGTGCACGACGTCGGCATCGCGCCCGACGGCACGATCGGGGTGCCGGACGCCGGCCGCGCCCAGGAGGCCGGCTGGTACGACCAGGGCCCGACCCCCGGGCAGTACGGCCCGGCGGTGATCGTCGGGCACGTCGACACCCGGACCGGGCCGGCGGTCTTCCACGAGCTGAAGAGCATGCGCTCCGGCGACCGGATCGAGGTCCGCCGGGCGGACGGGTCGGTGGCGGTCTTCGAGGTGGACTCGGTGCACCGGTACGACAAGGAGAAGCTGCCGGTGGACGAGGTGTTCGGCGACTTCAGCCGGCCGCGGCTGCGGCTGATCACCTGCGGCGGGCGCTGGGTCGGCGGCGAGACCGGGTACGCCGACAACGTCGTGGTCTACGCGTCCCTGGTCAAGGCCCGCAACCCGTGAGCCCGGGGCGTCCCGGTCGACGGGGCCGACCACCGGAACCGCTCAGGCCGCCACCTCGGCCTCGGGCTCGCGCAGGTCGAGCCAGTCGGCCCAGCGCGGGTCGGGGACCCGGTGCCCGAGCACCCGCCAGGCCGTCCCCTTCGGGGCGGCCGGGAGGGCGTACAGCCGCCAGCCCAGCTCGGCCGGGGTCTTGTCGCCCTTGGTGTGGTTGCACCGCGCGCAGGCGGCCACCACGTTCTCCCAGGCGTGCCGGCCGCCCCGGCTGCGGGGGAAGACGTGGTCGATGGTCTCGGCCGGGCCCCGGCAGTACGCGCACCGCCAGCCGTCGCGGGCGAAGATCGCGCGGCGGGACAGCCCGACGTGGGTGCGGTAGGGCACCCGGACGAACCGGGTGAGCCGGACCACCGAGGGCACCGGGAGCGCGCTGCGGGCGCTGTGCAGGACGCCGTCGCCGTCCGCGACGCAGACGGCCTTGGCGGACAGCACGAGGATCGCGGCGCGACGCACCGACACGACACACAGCGGCTCGTAGGTGGCGTTGAGGACCAACGCTCCGGAGCCCACCGTGGGTCGTATGTCAGGCATCGCGCTCACCCTCCCGGTCCAGCCGCTCCCGCCGGTGGTCGCGCCGGACGCACGCCCGCACACGGCGGAACCACACCCGACGCCGGCGGGATCACCCACGTCCGTTGCGCCAATCGTCCCTGATAAGGCCCCGGATTGCACGTACTAATCGGGGGTCCCTCGTGAAGCTCTTTCGGACCGTGTCAGGATGACCGGTTCCGCACGGTTACGCGGTGACGGGGCGTACGGGATGGCGGGTCCGCCAGCGGGCGGTCACCGGCGGTGCGGTACGAAAGCAGGGTGAGTGTCGCCAGCCTGATGTCCGCCGCCCTGTCCCTTCCCGATCCGAGCGCCAGCCCGAGCGCCGACTGCAAGGGCAGCACCTCCTGCGAGTGGTTGTACGACACGACCGGCTCGGCCTGGTTCGCCGAGGGCAGCTACTGGATCCTGCTCAAGCCGCTGCGGGTCGTGCTGATCCTGGCGGTCGCCTTCGCGGCCCGCTGGGCGCTGCACCGAACGATCAACCGGCTGGTCCGCACCACGACCGAGGGCGCCGTGCCGACGCTGCTGCGCCCGCTGCGCGAGCGGGTGCCGAGCGCCGCGCCGGAGGACGGCGACTTCGTCCCCGAGCGGCGACGGCAGCGGGCCGAGGCCATCGGCTCGGTGCTGCGCAGCACGGTGAGCGCGTTCGTCTTCGGCATCGCGCTGCTGATGATCCTGCGCGAGTTCAGCTTCGACCTGGCGCCGCTGCTGGCCAGCGCGGGAATCGCCGGCGTCGCGCTCGGCTTCGGCGCGCAGAGCCTGGTCAAGGACCTGATCGCCGGCCTTTTCATGCTGGTGGAGGACCAGTACGGCGTGGGCGACACGGTCGACCTGGGCGAGGCCACCGGCGTCGTGGAGGCGGTGGGGCTGCGGGTCACCACGGTCCGGGACGGCCGGGGCGTGCTCTGGTACATCCGCAACGGTGAGATCATCCGGGTGGGGAACAAGAGCCAGGGCTGGGCCCTGGTGGTGGTCGACCTGCCGATCGGGTTCGCCGGCACCGAGGAGGCGAGCGCGGTGCTGCGTACGGCCGCGGCGGCGGTGGCGATGGACCCGGACCTGGCGCCGGAGATCGTCGAGCCGCCGGAGGTGCTGGGTGTCGAGCAGATGACCGTGGAGGGCGCGGTGATCCGTACCGTCGTGAAGACCACCGCGGACGGGCAGTTCGCGGTGGGCCGGGAGCTGCGCCGACGGCTCGCCGAGGCGCTGGAGAACTCCGGGATCACCGCCCGGATCGCGGCCCGCCTCTACCCTGGCGTGACGGTGCGGGTGCCCGAGGCGGACGGCACCGGTCAGGGCGGCGCCACCTGAGCCGTTCGAGGCGCTCCGGGAGCTGCGGAAACAAGCGACCGTCGATCCTGTCTCGCCACCGCGCCAACCCTCGGGTATCGTCCGTTCGTTCAGTCGGAGATGCGACGATCTAGCCGTTCACCCTAGCCAGCTCTCAGACGATCGGGCAGAATCCGGTACGCACGTTCCCTGCCGGGCGTGCTCACGTCTCGCTGATCCGTAGATCTGACGACGGTTCCCGGGCAGGTCACCACGAGTGGTCGCGGCGGGGGCGATGGAGGCCACGGTGTCCGACGAGCGACCCTCCCAGGAAGGGCCGGCCACCTTCCGCGAGGTGTTCGCCCAACGGGAGTACAAAGCGGTCTACGCCGCCAGCGCGCTCTCCTGGATCGGCGACTTCATCGCCAAGGCCGCGGTGACCGTGCTGGTCTACCGCGAGACGCAGTCCGTGGGCTACTCGGCCGCCGCCTTCGCGGTCAGCTTCCTGCCCTGGTTGATCGGCGGGCCGCTGCTGGCCACCTTGGCCGAGCGGTACCGCTACCGCTCGGTCATGGTCGCGTGCGACCTGATCCGGATGGCCCTGATGGTGCTGATCGCCATCCCGGACGCCCCGGCCTGGCTGATCCTCTGCCTGCTCTTCGCGACCACCCTGGCCAACCCGCCGAGCCAGGCCGCCCGGTCCGCGCTGATGCCGCTCATCCTCACCGGCGACCGGCTGGTCGTCGGGCTGTCGCTGAACAGCAGCACCGGGCAGGCCGCCCAGGTGCTCGGCTACCTGATCGGCGCGGCCATCGCGGCCGTCAACCCGACCGCCGCCCTGCTGATAAACGCCGCCACCTTCGCCGTCTCGGCGGCCCTGGTGCGGTTCGGCGTCCGCGACCGGCCGCCGGCGATGAGCGCCGCGCACCGCAGCCACCTGCTGCGCGAGACGGGCGAGGGTTTCCGGATCGTCTTCGGCACCCCGGTGCTGCGGGCGATCGCCCTGCTGGTGTTCAGCTCCATGCTCTTCTCGATCGTGCCGGAGGGGCTGGCCGCGGCCTGGGCCCGGGAGGGCGCCAGCGGCAGCCTGGACACGGGCGCGGCGCAGGCCGTGATCATGGCCGCCAACCCGGTCGGCTTCATCCTGGGCGGGCTGCTCGTCAGCCGGACGGTCGCCCCGGCCCGCCGGCTGGTCCTGATCCGACCGCTCGCGGTGCTGGCCCCGCTGACCCTGGTGCCGGCGCTGCTGGACCCGCCGCCGCTGGTGGTGGCCCTGCTCGCCGGGCTCTGCGGCTTCGCGGTCGCCGGGCTGCTCCCGGTCGCCAACGGGCTCTTCGTCCGGGCGCTGCCCAACGGCTACCGGGCTCGCGCCTTCGGCGTGATGGCCACCGGGGTCCAGGTCACCCAGGGGGCGGCCGTGCTCGTCACCGGGCTGCTCGCCGAGCGGGTCGCCATCCCCACGGTGGTCGGCGTGTGGAGCGCCGCCGGGGTGCTGCTGATGGTGCTGACCGTCACGGCCTGGCCGAGACGGGAGACGATCGACGCGGCGGTCGAGGCCGCCAGGAACGGCGTGGTGCCCGCGGCCGTCCAGCCGCGCCAGCCCGTCGAGGGCAGCGAGCCGCTCGACGGCCTGCCCGGCGAGCGGGGCCGGACCAGCCAGGCGGTGAGCTGAGCGCCCACGGCGGTCGCCCGCACCGCGTCAGCCGTCGACCCCGCCGCTGCGGTGTCCGCCCGTCCCAGCGCCCCGGTGGCGCCGCGCGGGCCCGCGCTGTGACGCGGTCGGCACCCACCCCGGCCGGTACGGTCCCGCCGGTTCCCGCGGCGCCGCCTGGCAGGATGGAGCGTTGACATCCTCCCCCCGCCTAAAGGCGGGGGATTCCCACCCTCGCGGGTTGGGGTTCCTGGTTCACCGCAGACCGCACGGAAGGAGATCCCCCGTGTCTGACGTCCGCTCCGCAGGCGTTTTGCGTCTCGACCAGCCCGGCCGCGACGGCGATGTTCTGTGCGGCGTTGACGTCCCGGTCATGCCAGGTGCCGCAACTCGGACACGTCCAGTGGCGTGTGCCGAGGGCCACCTTCCGTTTGGCTTTGGCGCGGTTGGCGGAGCCCTTCCGTTTGCGGGTCATCATCCGCTGATACCGCTTGAGTCGGCGCTCCCGCCGCTCCATGTGCCTCGGGTGCGGGATGCGCTCGCCGGTGGACAGCACCGCGAAGTCGGCCAGGTTGAGGTCCACACCCACCACCTGGCCGGTGGGTTCGGGTGCGGTGGGTGTCTCGACGTCGACGGCGAAGGTCACAAACCAGCGGCCGTCCGGGTCACGCGACACCGTCACCATCGTCGGATCCAACCCGGCGGGATCCACGCCGGGCCACGACCACACGAAACGCAGCGCACCGGGTGTCTTTCCCAGCGTCAGGTTCCCGCTACGCAAGCGGAACGCCGAGCGGGTGTAGGAGGCGGACTGGCGGCCGTGGCGGGACTTGTACCGCGGGTACCGGGCACGCTTGGCGAAGAAGGCGGTCATGGCGGTGTGCTGGTGCCGCAGCGTCTGCTGCAACGGCACCGACGACACCTCACCCAGAAACGCCAGGTCGGGCTGCTTCTTCATCTCCGTCAGCGCCCGATCCGTCTCCGCGTACGAGGTCGATCTGCCCTCAGCGCGGTAACGAGCATGACGGGCGGCAAGAGTGCGGTTCCACACCACCCGGACACAGCCGAACGTGCGGTTCAGCACCACCGCCTGCTCCGGGGTCGGATACGCCCGACACCTGTACGCCGTCCGCACAAGGCTCATCCAACCAGAAAGGACAATCATGGCTGACAACGCCTCCGCCACTTTTTCCGGCCCTGAAGGACAGGGCATCCTGGCGGCGATCCGGTGAATCCCGCAGGTGAGTCCGGGCGTCCCGTGACCCTCTTCGAGGCGGTCGGCGGCGAGCCCACCTTCCGCAAGCTGGTGGACGAGTTCTACGCCGGCGTCGCCACCGACCCGCTGCTGCGCCCGATGTACCCGGAGGAGGACCTCGGCCCCGCGGCGGACCGGCTGACGCTGTTCCTGATGCAGTACTGGGGCGGCCCCTCCACCTACTCCGCGCAGCGGGGGCATCCCCGGCTGCGGATGCGGCACGCCCCGTTCCGCATCGGGGCGGCCGAGCGCGACGCCTGGCTGCACCACATGCGCCGGGCGGTCGACCGGCTGGACCTGCCGCCGGACATCGCCACCGCGCTCTGGGACTACCTGGAGCGGGCCGCGTTCTTCATGGTGAACACGCTGGACGACCCGGCGGGCACCGCCTGAGCGGCTCCGCCGAGCACGGAACCCGCCCTCGGCACGACGCCGCCCGGGCCGCCATTGCCCGGCCCGGGCGGTTCGCGGATCAGAGCAGGGCACCCTCGTCGTGCAGCCAGTCCACAAAGGTCGTCGCCACGGCCGCCCCGCAGTCGAGCATCTCCACCAGCAACGCGTCGTGCGCGCCGGCGCCGAGCGGCACCTGGAGCTCGGCGTAGATCGGCAACTGCCCCCGCTCGGTGGGATCGCCGATGTAGGCCTTGCAGAACCGTCGCGTGTGGTTCCACTCGTTGACCACCCGGTACGCCCGGTCGGCCCAGTCCGGCGGAACGGTCGCGTGTGGACGGGCCCGCATCACCAGGATCTCGTCCTCCGGGCCCTCCAGGGTGACCAGCACCGCGTGCCGCTCCCACATGGCCAGCAGGTTGCCGTCACCGTCGGCCAGGTAGCGCACGTCCAGCAGGTCGAGCGCGTCGCAGATCCGGCGGAGGGTGACCGGTGCGACGGCGGTCGACATGTCCGCGATCACCGGTCGGTCGGCGACCGGGCAGTCTTCCTCCGGCTGACGGGGGGCCGGCGGTCCGACCCGGACGGTGCTGTCCACTGTGATCCCGCTTCGAGTTTCCGGTTCGCCGCCACCGGCGGGACCGGGGCGCCATGACCACCACGGCATCGCTCGCGCACCTCACTCCCCAGCGGATCCAGTCGCCTACAGTGCGTTGGATCCGAGGATGGACGGTACCCGGACAGCCGAGTTGAAGCATCCCCCCAACGGCAGCACCAGGCCAGAAGAATGACCACAGGTCATCCGTTCGGATGAACTCAGAGCGCCGTTACGACAAGATCCGCAGCCTTCTGCGACCATACGGCTCCGTACGGCCCCACCAGGCCGACCCATCGGCCGGCCACCCGTACCTGAACATCGCCCGCGACCACGCCCGCCCGGCGCGGCGCCGCGGCACCGGGGCCACCACCGGGGCGCCCCAGGAAGCCCATCCGGACCAGACCCTGGACCAGCCGCTGGGCGACCTCGACGGGCGGGCCGGGCGGGTCCTCGGGCGTGACCACCACCGCGACGTGGTCGAGCAGCGCGTCCCGCAGCGCCCGCTGCCCCACCGCCCGGCCGGCCACCCCGTGCGCGGCGGCCTCCCGCAGGGTGCCCGCCGCCGCCTCCGCGATGCGCCACAGTTCCCCCGCCGGGACCGTCTCCACCGCCCGGCTCACCGCCGGCGGCAGCGGCCAGCGCCACTGGGCGTCCCGCCGGGTCGGCAGGGCGTCCCCGCCGGCCGCCAGCCCGGACAGCAGCTCCGCCGCGGCCACGGTCGCGTCGCCGCACCCCGCACCGGCCACCGTGCGCACGGCGAGCACGCCCCACGGCAGCCGGCCCCAGAGCGCCGTACGGCCGTCCGCGTCCGCGGGCGCGCCGGGCCGGGCCGCCGGGCGCAGCCGGACCAGCGCGGCCGGATCGAGGCGGACCAGCCGGGCCAGGAACGCGCCCGCGTCGGCGACCCCGTCCAGCCCGTGCCCCGCCCCGCCGGGGGCGAGGCGCCGGGACTGCGCCGGCGCCCCGCTCACGGCGCGCCCCCGGGGGCGTACGCGAGCAGGAACGCCCGCTCGGGCTCGGTGAGCCGCCGCGGCCGCTGCCCGGCCAGGTCGAACGGGACCAGCACGGAACGGGCGGTGCTGGCCAGCGCGTCCCCGTCGTACAGCTCGTAGCCGACGGTGAACCGCGAGTGCCGGATCTCCTCGACCCACATCTCGATGCGGACGGTCGGGGCCGCCTCGGCGGTGGCCCGACCCAGGGCGTAGTCGACCGGGCGCAGGTAGTCGACCTCGTGCCGGCGGATGACCACCCCGTCGGCGAACGAGCTCACCCCCCACGCCCGGGCGCCGGCGAACATCAACGCCACCCGCGCCTCCTCGTAGAGCGTGAGGAAGCGCGAGTTGTTGACGTGGCCGTACGCGTCCAGGTCGGACCAGCGCAGCGTGCAGTGGTAGACGAACCGGTCAGCCACGGTCAGTCGCGGGTGAGCTTGCGGTAGGTCACCCGGTGCGGACGGGCGGCCTCGGCGCCGAGCCGGTCGATCTTGTTCTTCTCGTACGCCTCGAAGTTGCCCTCGAACCAGAACCACTTCGCCGGGTTCTGGTCGTCGCCCTCCCACGCCAGGATGTGCGTGGCGACCCGGTCCAGGAACATCCGGTCGTGGGAGATGACCACGGCGCAACCGGGGAACTCCAGCAGGGCGTTCTCCAGGCTGGACAGGGTCTCCACGTCCAGGTCGTTGGTCGGCTCG
This sequence comes from Micromonospora sp. B11E3, assembly GCF_039871625.1. Classification (NCBI taxonomy): domain Bacteria; kingdom Bacillati; phylum Actinomycetota; class Actinomycetes; order Micromonosporales; family Micromonosporaceae; genus Micromonospora; species Micromonospora sp. B11E3. The sequence continues at coordinate 16,474 of NZ_JBDPMC010000054.1, forward strand.
TCGAGCAGGATCACGTTGCCGCCGATCTTGAGGGTCAGCGCCAGGTTGAGCCGGTTGCGCTCGCCGCCGGAGAGCACCTTGGTCGGCTTCTGCTGGTCCGGCCCCTTGAACCCGAACGCGGCGATGTACGCCCGCGACGGCATCTCGACCTTGCCCACCATGATGTGGTCCAGCCCGTCGGAGACGACCTCCCAGACCGTCTTGTCGCCGGCCAGGCCCTGCCGGTTCTGGTCGACGTACGACAGCGCGACGGTCTCACCGACCCGGACCTGGCCGTCGGTCGGCTGCTCCAGCCCGACGATGGTCTTGAACAGGGTGGTCTTGCCGACGCCGTTCGGGCCGATGATGCCGACGATGCCGTTGCGCGGCAGCGAGAAGGACAGGTCGTCGATGAGCACCCGGTCGCCGAAGCCCTTGGTCAGGTGGTTCGCCTCGATGACCGTGTTGCCCAGGCGGGGGCCCGGCGGGATCTGGATCTCCTCGAAGTCCAGCTTCCGGGTCTTCTCCGCCTCGGCGGCCATCTCGTCGTACCGGTCGAGGCGGGCCTTGGACTTGGTCTGCCGGGCCTTGGCGTTGGAGCGGACCCACTCCAGTTCCTCGGAGAGGCGCTTCTTCATCTTGGCGTCGCGGCGGCCCTCGACGGCCATCCGGGCGGCCTTCTTCTCGAGGTAGGTGGAGTAGTTGCCCTCGTACGGGTAGGTGCGGCCGCGGTCCAGCTCGAGGATCCAGTTGGCCACGTTGTCGAGGAAGTACCGGTCGTGGGTGATCGCGATGACCGTGCCGGCGTACTTGGCGAGGTGCTGCTCCAGCCACTGCACGCTCTCCGCGTCCAGGTGGTTGGTGGGCTCGTCGAGCAGCAGCAGGTCGGGCGCCTCCAGCAGCAGCTTGCACAGCGCCACCCGGCGGCGCTCACCACCGGAGAGCTGGGTGACGTCGGCCTCCGGCGGCGGGCAGCGCAGGGCGTCCATGGCCAGTTCGAGCTTGGAGTCGATGTCCCACGCGTCGGCGTGGTCCAGCTCCTCCTGGAGCCGGCCCATCTCCTCCATCAGCTCGTCGGAGTAGTCCGTCGCCATCTGCTCGGCGATCTTGTTGAACCGCTCCAGCTTGGCCTTGGTCTCGGCGACCGCCTCCTCGACGTTGCCGAGGACGGTCTTGGCGTCGTTGAGCGGCGGCTCCTGCGCCAGCATGCCGACGGTGTAGCCGGGCATGAGCCGGGCCTCGCCGTTGCTCGGCTGGTCCCACCCTGCCATGATCTTGAGGAGGCTGGACTTACCGGCGCCGTTCGGACCGACCACACCGATCTTGGCCCCCGGCAGGAAGTTCAGCGTCACGTTGTCGAGCACGACCTTGTCGCCGTGCGCCTTGCGCGCCTTTTCCAGGACGTAGATGAACTGGGCCACGGTGCGGGCTACCTCCGTAGGTTGCGACTGGGAGCCGGCGGGCGAGGGCGCGGGCCGGGAACTCCGCCCGCGGCCGCCGGCCGGTGGCCGGCCGCACGCACGCCATCCTCAATCCTGACAGGTACGGCACGCTGCGCCCACATCGCCCCGCCCCAGGCGTACGCGGGCGCGCCGCGTTGCCCGAGCCGGTATAACCGGATAGCGTCTCCGGTATGACCAGGAAGATCGCCATCAGCGTCCCGGACGACGTGGCGGAGCGGCTGGCCAAGGAGCCCAACGTCTCCGCGTTCATCACGGAGAGCGTGCGCCAACGGATGGCCGGGGAACGCACCCGCCGGGCGCTGCGGCAGGTGGGTTTCCAGCTCACGGAGGCGGGGTTGACCGAGGCCGGCCGGAAGCTCGACGAGGCGCAGGCGAAGATCACCCCGGAGTTGCGAGCGAAGGCGGCAGCACTGCTGAGCGAGGCGTCCCGCGGACGGTTGACGGTCCGTGACTGACGCCGGGCTGGTACTCGACACGGCGTCCCTGCTCGCGTACTCGGAGGGCGTCGAGGCGGTGGGCGAGCAGATCGCCAAGGTCGCGGACAGGCGGCAGTCCGTGATCATTCCTACGCTCTGCCTTGCCGCCGCCTACCGGCAGGTGACCAGCGACGGGTGGCCGCTCCTGGACATCGTCGGCGACCTGGAACAGGTGGTCGTCACGCCGGTCGAGCACGACATGTGCGCGATTCTCGGCGGCTGGTCCCGCAGCCTGGGCAGCACGGATCTGGCGCAGGCCGCGATGGAGGCCGCCCGCGCGACCACGCCGATCATGACGGATCGACGCGAGCTGCTCGGCGAGGTGCTGCCGAAGGAGTGGCCGATCATCGACCTCTGACAAGAGGGATGTCGGCAAGATCACTTTCGGGTTCGACGGGCACGAGCAGGGGTAACGAACTCCGGCACGGGGCACCAGACGCCGCAGCTACGCTCAGTACGCTCAATCGCGGTGTACCCGACAGCACCCGGAGGTGGCCGATCGTGACCGTCCGTAGCTCCTTTGTCGTAGTGGCGAACCGCCTGCCGGTCGACGAGGTGAGCACCCCCGAGGGACGGCAGTGGCGACGCAGCCCGGGCGGGCTCGTCACCGCGCTGCATCCCGTGCTGGCCGAGCACAAGGGCACCTGGGTGGGCTGGGCCGGCGGCACCGGGGCCGCGCCCGAGCCGTTCGACCTGGAGGGGATCCGCCTGCACCCGGTGCCGCTGAGCGCCGAGGAACTGGAGCGCTACTACGAGGGTCAGTCGAACGCGACGATCTGGCCGCTCTACCACGACGCGGTGGAGACGCCGGCCTACAAGCGCCGCTGGCGCGAGGCGTACCGGCTGGTCAACGCGCGGTTCGCGGAGGCCGCGGCGGACGTCGCGGCCGAGGGGGCGACGGTCTGGGTGCAGGACTACCAGCTCCAGCTGGTCCCCGCGATGCTCCGCGAGCTGCGCCCGGACCTGCGGATCGGGTTCTTCCTGCACATCCCGTTCCCGCCGATCGAGCTGTTCATGCAAATGCCGTTCCGCACCGAGATCCTGCGCGGCCTGCTCGGCGCGGACCTGGTCGGCTTCCAGCAGCGGCTCGCCGCGCAGAACTTCGTCCGGCTGGCCCGGCACCTGCTCGGGCTCCGCTACGAGGGCCAGATGATCCAGGTCGACGGCCGGCGGGTGAAGGCGGGGGCCTTCCCCATCTCCATCGACAGCCGGGAGATGGAGCGGATGGCGACCGACCCGGCGATCCAGGCCCGGGCCAAGCAGATCCGCGAGGAGCTGGGGAACCCGAGGACGGTCATCCTGGGCGTGGACCGGCTCGACTACACCAAGGGCATCGAGCTTCGGCTCAAAGCCTTCCGGGAACTTCTTGCTGACAAAAAGTTGACAGTTCCGGAGGCCGTTATGGTGCAGGTTGCCACACCCAGCCGCGAACGTGTGGAGCACTACCAGGCACTTCGGGTCAAAGTGGAACGCGAAGTTGGCCGCATTAATGGCGAATTCGGCAGGGTGGGCGTGCCGGCAGTGCATTATCTACATCAGTCGTACAGTCGCAGTGAACTGGCGGCGATGTACGTCGCCGCCGACGTGATGATGGTGACCCCGCTGCGAGACGGAATGAATCTGGTGGCCAAGGAGTACGTGGCATCGCGCGCCGACCAGGGCGGCGCGCTCGTGCTCAGTGAGTTCGCCGGCGCCGCTACCGAGCTGCGCCAGGCGTTTTTGTGTAACCCCCACGACCCTGACGCGGTCAAGGACGCCTTGCTCAGGGCCGTGCACATCGAGAAGACCGAGGCCCGCCGCCGCATGCGGATCATGCAGCGTCACCTGCGCACCCATGACGTGGGGCACTGGGCGAAGTCGTTCCTCACCGAGCTGGGTGCGCCCGAGGCGGAGGCGGCATGAACACGACCGTCCACGACGGAGCGGCCCCGGCCGCGGGAGTGCTGGACCCACAGCTGCGCGCCGCCATCGGGCGGATCGCCCGCGTCCCCCAACTCCTGATCGCCTGTGACTACGACGGCACGCTCGCGCCGATCGTGGAGGACCCGAGCAAGGCCGTGCCGTTGCCCGAGTCCGTGGCGGCCGTCCGCGCGCTCGCGTCGCTGCCGCAGACCACGGTCGCCGTGGTCTCCGGCCGTGCGCTGCGCGACCTGGCCGCGCTCTCCCGGCTGCCCAGCGAGGTCCACCTCGTCGGCAGCCACGGCTCCGAGTTCGACATCGGCTTCGTCGAGCGGCTCTCCCCCGAGCTGATCGCCGTACGCACCCGGCTGCGCGAGGCGCTGCGCGAGATCGCCGCCGCCCACCCGGGCGTACGGCTCGAACGCAAGCCGGCGAGTGTCGCCGTGCACACCCGCGGGGTGGACCCACAGATCGCGGGCGCCGCCGTCGAGGCGGTCCGCAGCGGCCCCGCCACCTGGGACGGCGTCACCGTCACCCAGGGCAAGGAGGTCATCGAGCTGTCGGTGGTGGCCACCCACAAGGGCACCGCCGTGGACCAGCTGCGTACCCAGCTCTCGGCCAGCGCGGTGCTGTTCATCGGCGACGACGTCACCGACGAGAACGCGTTCGGCAACCTGCACGGCCCGGACGTGGGCATCAAGATCGGCCCCGGCGAGACGAGGGCCGAGTACCGGGTCGTCGAACCGATCGAGGCCGCCCGCGCCCTCGGCCTGCTGCTGGAGACCCGCCGGCACTGGCTGTTCGGCGAGCGGGCCGTCCCGATCGAGCGGCACTCGATGCTCGCCAACGGGCGTACGGTCGCGCTGGTCACCCCCGAGGCGAACGTCAGCTGGCTCTGCCACCCCAAGCCCGACTCGGCGGCGATCTTCGCCGACCTGGTCGGCGGCAGCCCGGCCGGGCACTTCAGCGTCTCCCCCGAGCGCGGCGGCATCCCGCTGGGCCAGCGCTACCGGCCCAACACCATGACCGTGGAGACCCGCTGGTCGGGGCTGACGGTCACGGACTGGCTGGACCGGCCGGCCCGGGAGACGACCCCCGACGGCCCGGCGATCGTCTCCGGCGACTCCACCCTCGTCCGGGTGCTCAGCGGCACCGGCCGGGCCCGGCTGGAGTTCGCCCCCCGGCCCGAGTTCGGCCAGGTGGCGGTGCAGCTCCAGCCGATCGACGACGGCCTGCTGGTGCTCGGCTCCAACGAGCCGGTCGCGCTCTACTCCCCCGGCGTCGAGTGGGACGTCACCGACGACGGGGGCGGGTACGAGACGGCCCGGGCCGTGGTCGACCTGGCCGCCGCCGGCGGGCAGGTGGTGCTGGAGCTGCGCTTCGGCACGCACAGCATGGAGCACCACCGGGTGCCGGTGCACGAGCGGCAGGCCGCGGCCGAGCAGCCGTGGCAGGACTGGGTGGCCTCGCTGCGGCTGCCCACCACCGCCCGGGACCTGGTCGCCCGCAGCGCGCTGACCCTGCGGGGGCTGTGCCACGAGGCCACCGGCTCGATCCTCGCCGCGGCGACCACCTCGCTGCCCGAGGAGCTGGGCGGGGTACGCAACTGGGACTACCGGTACTGCTGGCTGCGCGACGCGTCGATGACCGCGCGGGCGCTGGTCGACCTCGGCTCGATCGAGGAGGCCGAGGCGCTGCTGCGCTGGGTGGACGGCTGCATCGAGCGCACCGGCGGCCACCCCGAGCGGCTGCACCCGCTGTACACGGTCGACGGGTACGAGCTGGGCGCCGAGGCGGTCATCGACACCCTCCCCGGGTACGCCGGCTCCCGGCCCGTCCGGGTCGGCAACCTGGCCAACCACCAGCTCCAGCTGGACGTCTTCGGCCCGATCGCCGACCTGATCGCGGCCGTCGCGGACGCCCGCGGCGCGGTCCGGGACGACGAGTGGCGGGTGCTGGAGAACATGGTCGAGGCGGTACGCCGCCGCTGGCACGAGCCCGACCACGGCATCTGGGAGGCCCGCCTCCCCCCGCGGCACCACATCTTCTCCAAGGTGATGTGCTGGATGACCGTGGACCGGGCGCTGCACGTGGTGCGGCAGCACGGCGGCGAGGACCGGCCCGAGTGGGTGGAGCTGCGCGACCGGATCGCCGCCAACGTGCTGGAGCACGGCTGGCACGCCGACGTCGAGGCGTACAGCGTCGCGTACGGCCACGACGACATGGACGCCTCGTCGCTCTGGATCGGCCTGTCGGGCCTGCTCCCGGGCGACGACCCGCGCTTCCTGTCCACGGTGCTCCGGATCGAGGCGGACCTGCGCAGCGGCCCGGTCGTCTACCGGTACCACTGGGACGACGGCCTGCCCGGGCGCGAGGGCGGCTTCCACATCTGCACGGCGTGGCTGATCGAGGCGTACCTGCGCACCGGCCGGCGCACCGACGCGGAGGAGCTGTTCGCCCAGATGATCGACACGGCGGGCCCGACCGGGCTGCTCCCCGAGCAGTACGACCCGCTGGCCGAGCGCGGGCTGGGCAACCACCCGCAGGCGTACAGCCACCTCGGGCTGATCCGCTGCGCGCTGCTGCTGGACAACATGCTCAAGCAGTGAGCTGACAACGGACGCGTCGCGCGGGCGGTGGGAGTCTTCCCACCGCCCGCGCTGTCGTCGGGGCCGGGACCACCGGCCCGGTGGCGGTGGCGCCTAGCCACCGGGGCCGGTGGCGGTGGCGCCTACGGCGACAGGACGTCCACCACGTCCCCGAGCACCACCACGGCGGGCGGGCGCAGCCCGGCGGCGACCACGTCGGCGGCCACCGCGCCGAGCGTCGACCGGAGCACCAGTTGCCCGCCGGTCGTCCCCTCCTGCACGACGGCCGCTGGCGTGTCGGCCGGCCGGCCGTGCGCCACCAGGGTCGCGGCGATCGCGGCCAGGTTCTTCAGCCCCATCAGGACGACCAGTGTCCCGCGCAGCGCGGCGAGGGCGTCCCAGCGCACCAGCGAGGCCGGCGAGTCGGGCGCGACGTGGCCGGACACCACCGTGAACTCGTGCGCCACCCCCCGGTGGGTGACCGGGATGCCGGCCGCCGCCGGCGCGGCGATCGAGCTGGTCACCCCGGGGACCACCGTCACCGGCACCCCGGCCGCCGCGCAGGCGAGCAGCTCCTCCCCGCCCCGGCCGAAGACGTACGGGTCGCCACCCTTCAGCCGGACCACGAACGCCCCGGCCCGGGCCCGGTCGACGATGATCTGGTTGATCTCCTCCTGGGCCCGCGCCGGCCCGTACGGGATCTTCGAGGCGTCCACCAGCTCCACATCGGGGCGCAACTCGTCCAGGAGCAGCCCGGGCACCAGCCGGTCGGCGACCACCACGTCGGCCCGGGTAAGCAGCCGCCACCCCTTCACGGTGATCAGCTCCGGGTCGCCCGGACCGGCCCCGACCAGCGCCACCCGGCCGGGGGCGTCGACCGGGGGCCCCTGCTCCACCGAGTCGGTCGACAGGGGGTTCCTCCGTGCGTCCAGCAGGTCGCGGATCGCGTCGCGGACGGTCATCGCCCGGCGCGGGTGGCCGCCGCCGAACACGGCCACGGTGACCGGGCCGTGCCGGGTGACCGCCGGGGTCCAGGCGGTCGCGGCGCCCCGGTCGTCCGCCCGGACGCAGAAGACGCGGCGCTCGGCGGCGGCGGCGCTCACCGCCGCGGCGGCGGCCAAATCGTCGACGGCGACCTGGACCAGCCACGCCCCGGCCAGGTCCTCGGGGGCGAAGCGGCGCGGTTCCCAGTGCAGCCGGCCGGCGTCGGCGTGGGCGCGCAGCGCCGGGGTGAGCTGCGGCGCGACCAGTAGGACGTCCGCGCCGGCGTCGAGCAGCGCCGGCACCCGCCGGGTGGCCACCGTTCCCCCGCCCACCACGACGACCCGCCGCCCCTCCAGGCGCAGCCCCAGTGGGTACGGACTGGTCGTCACGCTGCTGAGTTGATTGGTTCGCTCACTACGCTCGCTCACGCCGCCGCCTCGCTTCGCTCCGCGGCGGCGCGAGACGCCACGCTACTGAGCCGGATGGTTCGCTCACTACGCTCGCTCACTTCTCCGACACGCCCGCCGAGTCGAAGGTGGCCACCTCGTGCAGCACCCGGACCGCGCCGGTCACCACCGGCAGGGCGAGCAGCGCCCCGGTGCCCTCGCCGAGCCGCAGCCCGAGGTCGATCAGCGGGTCGAGGCCGAGGTGCCGCAGCGCGGCGGTTGCCCCCGGCTCGGCGGAGCGGTGACCGGCGACCATCGCGCCGACCGCATCCGGGGCGAACGCGGCGGCGGCGAGCGCGGCGCTGACCGCGATCACCCCGTCGAGCAACACCGGGACCCGGCGCGCGGCCGCGCCCAGGATCAGCCCGGCCAGCGCCGCGTGCTCCAGGCCGCCGACGGCCGCGAGCACGCCGAGCGGGTCGGCCGGGTCGGGGGCGTGTCGGGCCAGCGCGGCCCGCACCACGTCGACCTTCCGCGCGTACGTCGGGTCGTCCACGCCCGTGCCGCGCCCGGTCGCCGCGGCCGGGTCGACGCCGGCGAACGCGGCGACGAGGGCGGCGGCGGGGGTGGTGTTGGCGATGCCCATGTCCCCGGTGAGCAGGATGCCCGCCCCGGCGTCGACCAGCTCACCGGCCACCCGGATGCCGGTCTCGACGGCGGCCCGGGCCTCGTCCCGGGTCAGTGCGGCGGTGACCGCGAGGTCACGGGTGCCGGGGCGCACGTTCGCCGCCACGAGGCGGGGTGCGGTCGACGGGCCCGCCCCGGCGTCGTCGCCCTGCGCAGCCCCACCGCTCGGCGCGGCGGCGTCGGCCTGCCCGGCGGGCAGCAGGGGGGTGGCCACGCCGACGTCGACCACGGTGACCGAGGCGCCGGCCTGCCGGGCGAACGCGTTGACCACCGCCCCGCCGGCCAGGAAGTTGCCGATCATCTGCGCGGTGACCTCCTGCGGCCAGGGGGTCACCCCCTGGGCGTGCACCCCGTGGTCGCCGGCGAAGATCGCCACCGCGGCCGGCTCGGGCAGCGGCGGCGGGCACACGCCGGCCAGGCCGGCGAGGCGGACGGAGAGCTCCTCCAGCGCGCCGAGCGAGCCCGCGGGCTTCGTCAGCCGGCCCTGGAGCTCCCGGGCGGCCACCATCGCCGGCTCGTCGAGCGGCCGGACCGCCGCGATCGTGGACTCCAACAGCATCATGCCTCCAGGATCTCCGCCAGCACGGCGGTGAACGCGTCGGTGGTGGCCCGGTCGCGGACGGCCACCCGCAGCCAGTCCGGGCCGAGCCCGGGAAACGTGTCGCCCCGGCGTACCGCCCAGCCGCGCTCGCGCAGGCGCTCGCGCACCCCCGCCGCCCCGGCCAGGTGCAGCAGCACGAACGCGCCGGCCGGGCGGCCCGCGACGCGTACCCCGGGCAGGCCGGACAGGCGGGCCACCAGGTGGTCGCGGTCGGCGGCCAACTCGGCGGCGATCGCGCGCTCGGCCGCGACGGCTGTCGGCGACGCGCAGGCGGTGGCGGCGGCCAGCGCCGGGGTGGAGACCGCCCACAGCGGCTGCGCCGCGGCCAGGCGGGCCAGCAGCGGGGCCGCGCCGAGCAGGTAGCCGATCCGCAGCCCGGCCAGGCCCCAGGTCTTGGTCAGGCTGCGCACCACCAGCAGGCCGGGCAGGTCGCGCCGGCCGGCCAGGGACTCCGGCTCCCCGGGTACGCCGGGGGCGGCCGTCGTGTCGGCGAACGCCTCGTCGACGACCAGTACGCGGTCGGGGCGGGCCAGGGCGGCCAGGTCGGCGGCGGGGTGCAGCACGGACGTGGGGTTGGTCGGGTTGCCGACGACGACCAGGTCGGCGTCCTCCGGCACCCGGGCCGGGTCGAGCCGGAAGTCCTCGGCCGGGTCGAGCAGCACCCGCTCGACCTCGTGCCCGGCGGCCCGCAGCGCGGCCTCCGGCTCGGTGAACTGGGGGTGCACGACCACCGGCCGGCGCAGCCGGGTCAGCGCCCGGGCGAGCAGCACGAACGCCTCGGCCGCCCCGGCGGTGAGCAGCACCTCCTCCGGGGGACGCCCGTGCCGGGCGGCGACGGCGGCCCGGGCCGGCGCGGGGTCCGGGTACGCGGCCAGCTCGCCGAGCGCGGCGGTGATCGGGTCGGCCAGCCAGTCGGGCATCGGGGCGCGGCGCACGTTGACGGCCAGGTCGACCAGACCGGCCCCGACCTCGGCGTCCCCGTGGTGGCCGAGGTCCGGCCGGGGCACGTCTTCGGCGCCCGGCGCCGGCAGCAGCTGACCACGCATGTCCGCGATCCTGCCGGGAAGCCGCCGTACGGCACAGCGGATCCCGGCGTGGTGCGCGTCACCAACCGACAGGCGACCGCCCGGTCATGAATTCTTCTCATTTCCGAATCGGAAATGTCATAGCTTGACCGTGTGAGCAACCGACCCCTTGGCAAGCCTGGTCGTCTCGTCCCTCTCCTCCGCGCCGGCCTGATCGCCGGCGTCGTGGTCGCCGGGGCCCTCTACCCGGTCGCCGCGCTCACCGGGCTCGGCGCCAAGACCACCGCGCACGCGGTGGAACAGAAGACGAACATCCTGCGCACCGCCCTGCCGGCCGAGACGTCGTACCTGTACGCGCCCGACGGCAAGACGGTGCTGACGATGTTCTACGAGGAATACCGCCGCTACACGAAGCTGTCGGACATGTCCCCGAACATCCAGCAGGCCATCGTGGCCGCCGAGGACGCCCGCTTCTACCAGCACCGGGGCGTCGACCCGAAGGGCGTCGCCCGTGCCTTCGTGGCCAACTCCCGCTCCGGCGGGGTGTCCCAGGGCGCGTCGACGCTGACCATGCAGTTCGTCCGGATGGCCCTGCGGGACAGCGCCACGACGCCGAAGGAGGTCCAGGAGGCCACCCAGCAGACCAGCCTGCGCAAGGTCAAGGAGATGCGGATGGCCCTGGACGTGGAGAAGGAGCTGACCAAGGAACAGATCATGGAGCGCTACCTCAACTCCGCGTACTTCGGCCACCGCGCGTACGGCATCTTCGCCGCCGCACAGATCTTCTTCTCCAAGACGCCGGCCACCCTCACCCCGGTCGAGGCCGCCACCCTCGCCGGCCTGGTCAAGTCCCCCTCCGAGTACGACCCGGTCACCTCCGACCAGAAGGACGCCACCGGTCGGCGCAACTACGTGCTGGACCGGATGGCCCAGCTCGGCTACCTCAGCCCCGACGCCGTCGCGGCGGCCAAGGCCGAGCCGATCAAGCTGAACCTGAGCTACCCGGCCAACGACTGCACCTCGGTGCCGGAGAAGCACAACAGCTGGGGCTTCTACTGCGACTACCTGAAGAACTGGTGGAGCTCGCAGCCGGCGTTCGGCGAGAACCGGCTGGAGCGGATGGACAAGCTGCGCCGGGGCGGCTACCGGATCGTGCTCGCCATCGACCCGAAGATCCAGGAGGCGGCCGAGAAGGGCGTCGGGGCCAAGGACGGCATCGGCAGCCCGTTCGCCAACGGCATCGTGGTCGCCGAGCCCGGCACGGGCCGGATCAAGGCGATGGCGGTCAACCGGAAGTACTCGCTCGACCTCAGCGAGAACGGGCCCAGCGGCAACCCGGAGGCCAACCCGAACGTCAAGGCGACCTACCCGAACACCGTGGCCCCCCTGCTCGGCGGCGGCGACCTGCCCGGATACCAGGCGGGATCGACGTTCAAGATGTTCCCGATGCTCGCCGCGCTCAACTCCGGGCTGCCGCTGTCGACCGCGTACGACTCGCCGTACCGGTACCAGTCGAAGGTCTACGACGGCTGGTCCCCGTCGAACGCCAGCGGGGCGATGACGGGCCGGCAGACCATGTGGTCCGGGTTCGGCAAGTCGGTCAACACGTACTTCGTGCAGCTCGAGGAGCAGATCGGGGCGGAGAAGGGGGTACGGCTGGCCGAGCAGCTCGGGCTGCGCTGGCGCACCGACGTCGACCGGGACCACGCCTCCCCCACCAAGGCGAACAAGTGGGGCGCCTTCACCCTGGGCGTCTCCGACGCCACCCCGCTGGAGATGGCGAACGCGTACGCCGCGATCGCCGCGGACGGGCGGTACTGCGAGGCGCTGCCGGTGCAGTCGATCAGCAACCGGGACGGCACACCCACCACGTACACCACGGTCGGCGGGATCCGGCGGGAGGTCGCCAAGCCGCGCTGCCGGCAGGTGGTGAGCGCGGACGCGGCCCGGGCGGCCACCGACGCGGCCCGCTGCCCGACCGGGGACACCCCGGCGAAGGGAAGCTGCGGCGGCTGGTCGACGGCGGACAGCGTCCGGGGCACGGTGGGACGCCCGGTCGCCGGCAAGACCGGTACGACGGACAGCACCCGGTCGGCCTGGTTCGTCGGCTACACCCCGGAACTGGCGGCGGCGAGCTTCATCGCCGACCCGGACAACCCGTTCAACGCCGTCGGTGACGGGATGTCCCAGGTGCCGATCGCGGCGGTGGCGGAGACCCTCCGCGACGCCCTCAAGGGCGGACCCACCCGCCAGTTCACCCCACCCTCGGACGCCATCGTCGGCTGACCGGTGAGGAAGGGTCCCCTTGTCGGTCGGCAAGGGGCCCTCCCGCGCACCGTTGCCGCCGCCGCGGGCCAGTGGCGACGGTCAAACGGGTAGCCTCGACGCGTGTACCGGTTCCTTCTGACGCCGCGCTGGCTGGGCATCCTCGCGCTGACCCTGGTCGCCGCGGCCGTGATGGTGCAGCTCGGCAACTGGCAGCTGGACCGCTACCGGGGCCGTACCGCGATCAACGAGCGGATCGACGCCGGCAGCCGGATGGCGCCGGTGCCGCTGCGGGACGCGGTGCCCGCCCCGACCGGCGGCAGCGGCACGGCCGGCCCGGCCCCCGCCGAGCGGGCGACCTGGTCCCGGGTCACCGTGACCGGCCGGTACGACGCCACGAACGTCGTCCTGGTACGCGGCCGGACGGTCGACAGCCGGGTCGGCTTCGAGGTGCTCACCCCGCTGGTCCTCGCCGACGGCACGGCCGTGCTCGTGGACCAGGGCTGGGTGCCCCCGGCCCCGGGCGGGGCCATCGCGCAGCCGCAACTGCCGCCGGTGCCGCAGGGCGAGGTGACCGTGGTGGGCCGGGTGCACCCGAGCGAGAGCGGCGCGGGCCCCGTCGACCGGCGGAACGGCCGGCTGGAGACCCGCCGGATCGGCGTACCCCGGCTGGCCCGCGAGCTGCCGTACCCCGTGCACGGGGTGTACGTCCTGCTGGACGAGCAGACCCCGGCCGCCGACCCGGTCTTCCAGGCCGTGCCGATCGGGCACACCAACAACTGGCAGAACTTCGGGTACGTGGTGCAGTGGTGGCTGTTCGCCGCCATGACGCTGTTCGGCTACGGGTGGGTGGCCCGGCGGGAGGCCCGCCGGCTGGCCGGCGGAAACCGGCCGGAGCAGCCGCTCGACCGGGCCGCCGAGCCCGCCCCGAGCACGCCCGCCTGACGCCCCGCCCGAGCCCGGCCGGTCAGCCCGTCGGGCGGGCCTCGTGGATGGCCCGGACCGCGTCGATCGTGTCCGCCTCGGCGGCGGTCTTGTCGTCGCGGTAGCGGACCACCCGGGCGAAGCGCAGCGCCATCCCACCCGGGTAGCGGGAGCTGGTCTGCACCCCGTCGAACGCGATCTCGACGACCTGTTCGGGGCGGACCCGGACGACCCAGTCGCCCCGCTCCACGGCCAGGCCGAGGAACCGTTCGGTCTGCCAGCGCAGCATCTCGTCGGTGAGGCCCTTGAACGTCTTGCCGAGCATCACGAATCCGCCCGTGCCCGGGTCGCGGGCGCCGAGGTGCAGGTTCGACAGCCAGCCGCTGCGCCGGCCGCTGCCCCACTCGACGGCGAGCACCACCAGGTCGAGGGTGTGCCGGGGCTTCACCTTGACCCAGGCCGCGCCGCGCCGGCCCGCGTCGTACGGGGCGTCGAGGGACTTGACCACCACCCCCTCCTGGCCGGCGTCGACGGCCGCGGCGAAGGCGTCCCCCGCCGGCTCGGGGCCGTCCACCTCGACCCGGCCGACCAGCAGCGTGGCGTCGACCGCGTCGGCCAACGCCGCCCACCGGTCCCGGCCGGGCAGGTCGATCAGGTCCTGTCCGTCGAGGTGCAGCAGGTCGAAGAAGTACGGCGTCAACACCGTCTCGCCGGTCGTGGCGGCGGCGGCGAGCACGGCCGGGGCGACCGGGGTGGGACCGGTCGTGCTGGGCGTGGTGCGGCGGGCGGCCCGGCTGGAGGTCTGCTGGAAGGGCAGCGGCCGACCCGTCTCGTCCAGGCCGATCGCCTCGCCGTCGAGCACCAGCTCGCGGGCGGGCAGCGCCCGCACGGCGGCGACCACCTCGGGCACCCGGGCGGTGATCTCGTCCAGGCTGCGGGTGAACACGGCGATGTCGGACCCGGAGCGGTGCACCTGGATGCGGATGCCGTCGAGCTTCACGTCGACCACGGCGGGCGTGCCCGTCGCGGCCAGCGCCTCGTCGACCGAGGGGGCGCTCTGCGCCAGCATCGGGGCGAGCGGGCGGCCGACCTGGAGGCCGAACCCGGCGAGGGCCGTCGCGCCGCCGGCCATGGCCGCCGCCGCGACCACCCGCAGGTCGCCGACGAGCAGCAGGGCCCGGCGCACCGCGCCCAGCGGCACGTCGGCCGCCTTCGCGACGGCGTCGGCGAGCAGCCCCGCCTGGGCGCCCTGGCGCAGCTCGCCGCTGAACAGGCCGCGCAGCATGCGCTGCTCCTCGGCCGTGGCCCCGGCGAACAGCGCGTCGAGCAGCGCCCGGCGCCGAGCCTGGGAGCCCGGGCCGCGCACCGCCGCGATCTCGTCGATCGCGGCGTCGACCCCGGCGACCGTCAGGGTCGGCTCGGCGGCCGGCGGAGGCAGGTCGCGCAGGCTCGCCCAGCCCACCCCCGTCTGGCGCTGGCGCAGCTCACCGGCGAGCCAGCCGGAGCCCGCCGCGACCTCGGACGGGTCGAGCGCGCGCAGCGCGGCGGCCAGCAGCTCCACCTTGGCCCGCCGGCCGCCGGTGGCGCCCACGGCGGCGGAGGTGGCCGCCAGGTCGAGGAACCGCACGTTCCCATCCTGCCAGCCACCCCCGACCGGCTCAGGCGGAGACGGGCTCCTCGATGCGCAGGCCCCGGGCGCGCACCCCGTCCGCGACCCGGGCGAGCGTCGCGTCGAGCGCGACCAGGGCGGTGGAGAGCTGGCCGAGCTGTTCCTTGAGCGTGTCCTCGGGCCACGCGGAGACGTCGACGTCCCCCAGAGCGCTGACGGCGGCCTCCAGCCGGGCCATCACCTCGTTCGTACTCATGTTCGAAAGGCTATAACAGCCCCGCGCCCGACACACCGAGAACTGGCCGACCCACCCGGAAGTTACGGTTTCGTCATCCGGCCGGGTGCGTGCCCGCGGCGGCCACCCTGGCCAGCAGCAACGCCTCGGCCTGGCAGACCCGGGCGAACTCGCCCAGGTGCAGGCTCTCGTTCGGCCCGTGCGCCCGGGCGTGCGGGTCCTCCACGCCGGTCACCAGGATCGCCGCCCGGGGGAACATCTCCTGGAAGGTGGCGATGAACGGGATCGAACCGCCGATGCCGATGTCCACGGGTGCCGTGCCGTCCCAGGCCGTACGGAAGGCGTCGCGGGCGGCGTCGAACATCGGCCCGTCGGCGTCGATGACGCACGGGTTCCCGTCGTGCTCGATCGTGACCGTCACCTGGGCGCCCCACGGGGCGTGCTCGGTCAGGTGCTTCTGGACGGCCGCGTACGCGCGCTGCGGGTCGTCGCCCGGCGCCAGCCGTACGCTCAGCTTGGCCTTCGCGGCCGGGACCAGGGCGTTCGGGGCCTCGGCGGTGGGCGGGGCGTCGATGCCGAGCACGGCGAGCGAGGGCTTGGTCCAGATCCGGTCGGTGATCCGGCCGGTGCCGATGAGCCGCACGCCCTCGACCAGGCCGGCCTCGGCCCGGAACCGGTCCTCCGGGTAGTCGACGTTCGCGCCCTCCCGGCCGGTCAGCCCGGCGACGGCCACGTTACCCGCCTTGTCGTGCAGGGTGGCCAGCAGCCGGACCAGCGCGGTCAGCGCGTCCGGCACCGCGCCGCCGAACATGCCGCTGTGCACGGCGTGGTCCAGGGTGCGAACCTCGACGAAGCAGTTGACGATGCCGCGCAGCGAGGTGGTCAGGGCCGGCGTGCCGATGTCCCAGTTGGTGGAGTCGGCGATCACGATGACGTCGGACGCGATCTCGTCCCGGTGCTCGGCGAGCAGCCGCTCCAGCGAGTCCGAGCCGAACTCCTCCTCGCCCTCGATGAACAGGACCACGCCGACCGGCAGCCGGTCGCCGAACGCGCGCAGCGCCGCGACGTGCGCCATGATCCCGGCCTTGTCGTCGGCGGCGCCGCGGCCGTAGAGGCGGCCGTCGCGCTCGACCGGCTCGAACGGGTCGGACTCCCACAGCGACAGGTCGCCGACGGGCTGGACGTCGTGGTGGGCGTAGAGCAGGACGGTCGGCGCGCCGGGCGGGGCGGCCTTCTTCCCGATCACGGCCGGCTGACCGCCCGAGCGCACGATCCTGACGTCGAGGTCGCACCCGCGCAGCAGCTCGGCCACCGCCTCGGCGGACCGCTCCACGTGCGAGTGGTCGAAGCCGTCGAAGGCGATGCCCGGGATGCGGACGAGTCGTTCCAGGTCGGCGCGGACGCCCGGCAGTTCCCGCTCGACGGCGGCCCGCAGCTCGGCGTCGGACATGAGCGCTGTGGTCATGACCGGCAATGGTATGCCGGCCTTACCGCGCCGACACCGCGAGCCCGTCCGACCTCGGCGTCCGGCCGGCCGGTCCCGGCACCCCGTTCTGGCGGCCGGTCCCGGCGGCACCGGCCGGCTCAGCGCAGGCGGACGTACTCGCGGGACGGGTCGTGCGGCAGGGCCGGGGCGCCGTCGACGACCAGGTCCGCCGCCTCGGCCGTGCCGTCGGCGGCGAGGTGCGCCCGCTCGCCGGCGTGCCAGCGGCGCAGCTCCGGCAGGATCGCCGGCCCGTCCCGCTCCACCGCCCGCCGCAGCCGCAGCTCCGCCGGCGCGGCGAGGAACACCGACAGGGTCAGCTCCGGACGGACCGCCGCGCGGGCCGCGCTGAACCCCTCCACCACGACCACGGGGGCGGGCGGCACCGGCACCGCGCGGGGCAGGAAGCGCCGCCGCACCCAGCTGTACCGCCGGTACGCTCCCGGCCGGCCCGCCCGCAGCGGGGCGAGCACCTGCTCCTCCAGCCGGGGCCAGAAGGTCAGCTGGTCGTCCCAGCCGTCGAGCAGGTCGTCGGTGTGCACCACCGGCGGCCGGGCGCCGCCGGGCAGCGCGGCGAGGGCGTCCGCGAGGCGCGCGGCGAAGACGCTCTTGCCCGCGCCGCTCGGCCCGTCGACCGCCACCAGTCGGGTACGCCCCAGCCGCGCCGGCCCGGCCAGCACCCGCCGGCCCAGCTCGGCGTACGTCTCGACGGCCGGCACCACCACGGGCCCGACGCTAACGCCCGGCCCGGCGCGTACGCCTACCGGTCTACCCGGGCGCCGTTCGCCCGCACAGCCGCCGCGCCGACCGGCATGATCGTGCCGTGCGCCACAACGTGATGAGCCCGGGCGTCGACGCCCTGCTGGAACAGGCCCGCTCCGGGGTCCGCCGGCTGACCCCGCACGAGACGGTCGAGGCGGTACGCCTCGGCGCGCTGCTCGTCGACACCCGCACCGAACACCAGCGCCGGCAGCAGGGCGAACTGCCCGGCGCGGTCGTCGTCGACCGGACCGTCCTCGAATGGCGGCTCGACCCGGCCAGCGAGTGGCGCATCCCCGAGGCCACCGGCTACGACCGGGAGATCGTGCTGGTGTGCCGCGAGGGCTACAGCTCCAGCCTCGCCGTGGCCAGCCTCCGGGCGCTCGGGCTGCACCGCGCCACCGACCTGATCGGCGGGGTGGAGGCGTGGCGGGAGGCGGGGCTGCCGATGTCCGACCGCCCCGCCGACGTGCGCCTCTGAGCCTCGGGCGCCGCTGGGGGTCAGGCCGGCGGTGCGACCCGGGCCAGCCAGTCGGCCGCCTCGGCCGGGGCGAGCGCTTCGGCCACGGTCAGCGACGCGGGCATCATCGGGAACCGCCGGATGTTGTTCCAGCTCCGCTGGTACGGCGGCGGGTCCAGCACGACGACCCGGACGCCCTCGAACAGCGGGATGTCCGCCGGGGCGCCCTCGTTCCAGATCCACTTGCCGTACCCGTCGACCAGGTTGAAGCTGCCGACGACGGTGCCGCCGAACCGTTCCTCGGGCGCGTCGGTGGCCACCGCGACCCAGGCCGGGTCGACGGTCAGCCCCTCGACGAGCCCCCGCTCGGCCGGCCCGCTCAGCGCCCCGGCCAGCAGGGTGTGCAGCTGGAAGTTGTCGGCCACCCCGCCGACGGTCACCCACCAGCCCCGGCCCGTCGCCCGGTGCAGCACGAGCAGCCGCTCGTCGTCCAGCACCCGCAGCAGGCCGAGGACGCAGTCCAGGTCGGGACGCTCGCCCTCCAACTCCGCGCCGGTGGCCAGCAGGCGGTCGCGGTGCGGGAACGTGGCCCGGACCGCGGCGGACTGCTGCAACAGGGTGATCGCGGGCATCGCCCAGGTGCCGGCCCCGTACCAGCCCTGCACCGCGTCGAACGCGGCCTCCTCCGTCTCGTACGCCTCGGTGAGGACGCCGACCGACTCGTCCATGCCGCCCGGGTCCTCGGGGTCCGGCAGCGCGTCGTCGCCGCGTACCCGCTGCCAGCCGGCCCGGAACCGCGCCGCCCCCGCGAGCGCGGTGGCGAACCCGTCGGCGACCGGGGCGACCAGCGCGTCCGGGCGGGCGCCCAGCTCGACCAGCGCCCCGCAGAGGACGGAGAACTCGCCACCCGCGCCGGTGCCGAGCCGCGGCAGCAGCGCCACGCACCGGGGCAGCGCCTCGTCCAGCTCCGCGACGGACGCCTGCTGCGCCGCCTCCCACACCCGCGGCACGGCCCTGGTCATGGCGGCGGCGCCGCGGTCGCGTACGGCCGCCTCGACCGCTGCGACCCGGTCCGCCAGCTTCCCCCTGCGATTGAAGATCATCGCGGCAGCCTAGCCCGTGGGTGTGGGCGGCGCGCCGGGCGGGACGAACGGGAGTTTACCGGACGGGCCGGACTCGATGAGCCGCCACAGCGCGTCGGTGTCGAGGTGCTCCTCGACCATGTCACCGAGCAGGTCCAGGGACCGCTCGCGGGCGGCGGCGAACGCCGTGTCCGGGGCGACCCGGAAGCCCGACCGGCCGGCGAGCCGCGCCGCCTCGGTGAGGAACCGGCGGCGGAACCCGTCCGACTCGAACGCGCCGTGCCAGTGGGTGCCGTGCACCGCGCCGAGGACCGCCCCCTCGGCGGTGCCGTCCGCGTACGTCAGCAGCGGTGTCAGCGCCGGGTCGGCGGACGAGACGTACCCGTGGTGGATCTCGTACCCACGGACCGGGACGCCCGGGTCGGCGGCGGCGACGCCGGCCGACTGCCGGACGGTCTTGCGCGGGTCGAACGTGACCTCGATCGGCAGCAGACCCAGGCCGGGAACGCTGCCCTCGCCGCTCTCCACCGGGTCGTGGATGGCCCGGCCGAGCATCTGGAAGCCGCCGCAGATGCCCAGCAGCGGACGGCCCGCCGCCGCGTGCGCGAGCACGGCGTCGGCCAGCCCGGTCTCCCGCAGCCAGGCCAGGTCCGCCACGGTGGACTTGGAGCCGGGCAGCACGACCAGGTCGGCGGCGGCCAGCTCGGCGGGCTCCACGGTCAACCGGACCCGCACGCCGGGCTCGGTGGCCAGCGCCTCGACGTCGGTGGCGTTGCTGATCCGGGGCAGCCGGACCACGGCGACGTCCAGCCAGTCGGTGCCGCGCGGGGCGGCCGGCCGGCCGAGCACCCGCCCGTACGCGAGGGAGTCCTCCGCGTCCAGCCACAGGTCCAGGTGCCAGGGCAGCACCCCGTACGTCGGGCGGCCGGTGACCTGGCGCAGCATGTCCAGCCCCGGCCGGAGCAGCCCGAGGTCGCCCCGGAACTTGTTGATGACGAAGCCGGCGACCAGCGCCTGGTCCGCCGGGTCGAGCAGGGCGACCGTGCCGAACATCGAGGCGAACACCCCGCCCCGGTCGATGTCGCCGACCACGATCGTGGGCAGGTCGGCGTGCCGCGCCAGCCCCATGTTCACGTAGTCGCCGGCCCGCAGGTTGATCTCCGCCGGGCTGCCGGCGCCCTCGCAGACCACCACGTCGTACGCCTCGCGCAGCTCGGCGAGCGCGGCGAAGGCCACCTCGGCGAGCCGGGGCCGCAGCGAGTGGTAGTTCCCGGCGGTGACCGTGTCGACGGCCTCGCCGAGCAGCACGACCTGGCTGGACCGGTCGCTGCCCGGCTTGAGCAGCACCGGGTTGAAGCGCAGGTCCGGGGCGAGCCCGCAGGCCGCCGCCTGCATCGCCTGGGCGCGGCCGATCTCGCCGCCCCGCCCGTCCGCGCCGACCACCACCGCCGAGTTGTTGGACATGTTCTGCGCCTTGAACGGCGCGACCTTCACCCCGCGGCGGTGCAGCCAGCGGCAGATCCCGGCGGTGAGCACGCTCTTGCCCGCGTCGGAGGTGGTCCCCGCGACCAGCAGCCCCCCGCTCATCGGCCGGCCCCCGCCGCGACGCTCCGGCGCTCGCCCCGCGCGGCGCGTGCCGTGGTCGGGGCACTCCGGCGCACGCCCCACCCGGCGCTCGCCGCCGCCGGGGCACTCCGGCGCTCGCCCCGCGCGGCGCTCGCCCTCGCCGAGGCGTCAGCTGTCGGTGTGGGCACTGTGGAGCTGCCCGCAGGAACGGGGCGGGCGGCGGCGCGCGGCGGCCGGCCGGCGGGCCCCCACGAGCCGCGTGCCGACGTCATGGGCGCTCCGGCCGCGAGCCCAGGCCAGCCCGGCCGGCGCAGCGCGCGCCAGCCCCGCCGGCCGAGCGCGCCGACGAGCCGGCCGGCGGTGACCGGGTACGCGGCGGCCAGGCCGAGGGCGGCCAGGCCCACCGCGCCGGAGATCCGGGCGGCCCGCTTCAGGTGCCGCGCCTCCGGGCGGGGCCCGTCGCCGAGGAACGGCCGCACCTCCGACCGCCCGAAGTAGACGTTGCGGCCCCCGAGCCGTACGCCGAGCGCCCCCGCCATCGCCGCCTCGCACTGCCCCGCGTTCGGGCTCGGGTGGTCGTTGCGGTCCCGGCGCCACACCCGCCACGCCCGCGCCCGGTCCCCGTGCGCGACCGGAGCGGCCACGATCGTGAGGAGCCCGGTCAGCCGGGCCGGCGCCAGGTTCAGCAGGTCGTCCAGGCGGGCGGCCGGGGTGCCGAAGCGGGCGTACCGAGGCGAGCGGTGCCCGACCATCGCGTCGAGGGTGTTGGCCGCCCGGTAGCCGAGCAGGCCGGGCAGCCCGGCGACCGCGCCCCAGAACAGCGGCGCCACCACGGCGTCCGAGGTGTTCTCGGCGACGGACTCGACGGTGGCGCGGGCCAGTTCGGGCTCGTCCAGGGTCGACGGGTCCCGCCCGCAGAGGTGCCCAAGCCGGCCACGGGCCGCCGGCAGGTCGCCGTCACGCAGCGCCCGCCCCATCACCTCCGCCTCGCCGCGCAGGGTGCGACCGCCGAGCACGGTCCAGGTGCCGGCGGCCACCAGCGCGGCCCGACCGAGCGGGTGCCGCCGGGTGGCGATCGCCGCACCCGCCCCGACCAGCACCGGCACGCCCACGGCGAGCGCCGTGAACACCGCCCCGGCCGTACGCTCCGGCCGGTACACGCGCCGCTCCAGGGCCCTGGCCGCGCGGCCGAATCCGGCCACCGGATGCCAGCGGCGAGGATCGCCGAGGAGCACGTCCAGGGCGTACCCCGCCACAAGTCCCGCCGAGTTCGCCACGGCCATCGACTGCCGCACCCGCCACCACCTCCGGCCGGCAGGTGCGGCGGGTGCGGCGGGTGGGCGGGGACGCGCGGCGGGCTGCCCCGCGCCAGCCCGTCGCGCGTCCCCGGCCGATCGTCAGGCGGGCACCGGGACGCGTCCCCGGCCTCGCCGGCCCCGGCGGTTCGCCGCCGCCGCGCCCGGCTCCCCGTCGGACGGCTCGGGCTCGTCCTCTCCGCCCCCGTCGGACGGCGCCGGCTCGTCCTGTCCGGCCCCACCGGACGACTCGATGCCGTCGCGCCGCCTTGCGGCCGTGGGCAGCGGCGACAGGGGATCCGCGACGGCGCTCAACTCGTCCAGGTCCTCGTCGTCGCCGAGCCCGCCGTCGTCCTCGGGGTCGTCGGGGCCCTCGTCCGCGTTCTCGGCCCGGCCGCGCAGGGAGTCAGCCCCGCGGTCGAAGGGGTCGGCGCGCAGGCCGTCGAAGTCGGGGCCGCCGGGCAGACCGCGCCCGACGGGCGGGGCGTCGAACGAGACGCGTGCCGGGTCGAAGCCGGCCCGCTCGAAGTCCTCGTCGAACGGCCGGTCGGCCGGCGACGCGGGCGCCTGCCCCTGCGGGACGCGCTCGGTCGGCTCGCCGTGCACCCGGCTCTCGGCCTCGGCGTCCTCGACCGTGCTGGTGGCCATGTTCGGCCGGTTACGCAGGAACCGCGCCCGCCCCCGGGACAGGTCGTGCCCGACCGCGACCGCCTCCAGCTCGTACAGGGTGCGGTGGTTGCCGGCGTCGTCGGTCCAGTCCCGGGTGTAGAGGCGCCCGACGACCACCACCGGGTCGCCGACCATGACGGACGAGGCGACCCCCTCGGCCAGCTTCCGCCAGCAGTTGACCCGTACGCGGAGGCTGTTGCCGTCGACCCACCGGCCGCTGTCCCGGTCGAGCCGCCGGGCGGTGGAGGCCACCTTGAAGTTGGCCACCAGGGTGTTGCTCTGGGTGGTGCGTCGCCACTCCGGCGCCGTCAGCACGTTGCCGACGATGGTGACGTAGGTATCGAACATCGTCCCTCCAGGGGATCCAGGCTTGCCGTGGGCGAGTCGACTCACGGCCGAGCCTCGCCACCCGGCCGCCCCCACCGCCACCGCCCGCCCGCGACCTGTGGACGACGGGGCCGCCTGTGGACAACCGCCTGATCAAGGTCCCGGTGTGCTAGGGCCACCTGCCCAGGGCCGCCCTTCCCGCCGCCGTTCGAGGCCCGCAGGTGCGCGGCGGAGGAGTGTTTCCGCTGGCGTCGCCGCCGGGTACGGATCTGATCAACCGAAGCGACGAGAAAGGCCCCGGAAGATGACTGGATTCCGTACGACCGGTTCCACCCACGGCGAGGGCGGGGCCCGGCGATGAGCGCCGTGGCGAATCCCGCGACCGTGGCGGAGTGCCTGCGCGTCGGCGCGGGGTTCTCGCAGGGCGACCGGAACTGGATCGCCGAACGGCTCGCCACCCTCGACGCCCGGCTGGCCGGCTTCCACGCCGACGCCACCGAGCTGGAAGTCTCGGTGAAGGACCGGAACGCCCGCGGGCAGAAGGTCACGCTGGAGTGCTGGATCGCCGGCCGGCAGCGGGTCGTGACCACCTCCACGGAGGAGGACCTGCGCGCCGCGCTCAACGACGTCCGCGACGACCTGCGCCGCCGGCTCGACGATGCCAAGACCCGGCAGGAGCCCCGGAGCAACAAGCACGTCCGCGAGCTCGGCCAGCCCGAGGGCCAGGTGGACGGGGCCGGGGCCGACCAGGCGCGAGCGGACGACGAGACCGCCTGACCACGACCGGCGACGGCGGCGCTCCGGCACCCGCGCCGGAGGCGATACCGCACTTTCCCGGGCGGGGCTACCGGCGGGTAGTTCCGGGGCGTACCGTCGCGGTCGTGGAACCGGACGTGCTGGGGCCGCCGTACGAGCGGCAGACGATCGACCTGGGCAGCGACGACGAGGGGCGCGTCGTCGCGACCCTGGTCCGCCGGCGGGCCGACCGCCCGACCCGCCGGGCGGTGCTCTACGTGCACGGCTACGTGGACTACTTCTTCCAGACCCACCTGGCCGACTTCTTCGCCGAGCGTGGCTGGGACTTCTACGCCCTCGACCTGCGCAAGTACGGCCGCAGCCTGCTGCCGCACCAGACCCCGAACTTCTGCCGCGACCTCGGCGACTACTTTCCGGAGCTGGACGCCGCCGCGGCGATCGTGCGGGAGGACGACGGCCACGACACCCTGCTCGCCATGGGCCACTCCACCGGCGGCC
Organism: Micromonospora sp. B11E3; assembly: GCF_039871625.1. Classification (NCBI taxonomy): domain Bacteria; kingdom Bacillati; phylum Actinomycetota; class Actinomycetes; order Micromonosporales; family Micromonosporaceae; genus Micromonospora; species Micromonospora sp. B11E3. Next base: position 40,490 of record NZ_JBDPMC010000054.1, read on the forward strand.
TGGTCCTGTCGCTCTGGGCGCACGCCCGCCGCGAGGCCGGCCTGGTCGACGGGCTCTTCCTCAACAGCCCCTTCTTCGACATCAACGCCCCCTGGCTGGTGCGCAGACCCCTCGCGGCCGCCGTCTCCCGCCTGGGCCGCAGGGCGCCGCGCCGTGCCCTGCCCATCGGCCTCGGCACCGTGTACGGCGAGAGCCTGCACGCCGAGCACCGGGGCGAGTGGACGTACGACCTGGCGTGGAAGCCGCTGGCCGGGTTCCCGGTGCGGGTCGGCTGGCTGGACGCGATCCGCACCGCCCAGCGGCAGCTGCGCACCGGCCTCGACATCCCGGTGCCGGTGCTGGTCGCCTGCTCCACCCGCACGTACCGGGGCACGAAGTGGCACGACTCGGCGACCCTCGCCGACGCCGTGCTGGACGTGGAGCACATCGTGCGCTGGGCGCCGCGCCTCGGCCGGCACGTCACCCTGGCCCGCTTCGACGGCGGCCTGCACGATCTGACCCTGTCCGGGCCTGCCGTACGGGAGAAGGTCTTCGCGGAGGTCGGCCGGTGGGCGGAGGCGTTCCTCGCCGCCGGGCCGACCGCCCCGGTCCCCGCCACCCGCCGGCCGACCGAGGAACCGGACGCAACGGACGCCGTCGGCGAGGCGACCCGGGCGGACGCGACCGCCCAGGGGTGACCCGGGGGGCTGAAACGGGGATGCCCAGCGTGGGCGGGACGTGCGACCCTGAGCGGGCGCCGAGGGGCTGCCCCGTTGCACCCGTACGCGCCGCCTCGGCGGTACCCTCTTGGCGCGACACGCACCACGCGCGCCCGTAGCTCAGCGGATAGAGCAGGGGACTTCTAATCCCAAGGCCGCAGGTTCGAATCCTGCCGGGCGCACAGGCACTTTCCCGGTCCAGCCGGCTCGCGTGGGGCTATTCGTGGTGCGAGCGCGCTACGGTGGCCCCGTGGCAGCTTCGAATGGACGTAGCAAGCGCCAGCGCGGCGAGGTCGAAACCTGCCCAGCGCGTCACTGTGCGTGAAGGTCTATGCCGGCGTCGACCCGATCAGCGGAAAGCGGCACTATCTCACCGAGACCATCCCCGCCGGCCGGACGGCCGCTAAGGAGGCGGAGAAGGCACGCACCCGGTTGTTGGCCCAGGTCGACGAGCGGCGCAACCCGCGCACCCGCGCCACGCTCGACCAACTCCTAGACCGGTGGCTTGAGGTCGCTGACATCGAGGCCACTACCCGCATGGGCTACGTGAACAAGCTCAACAAGCACGTTCGGCCGGTCCTCGGCAAGCTGCCGGTCGGTCGACTCGACGCCGAGACGTTGGAATCCTTCTACGCGAGCCTGCGCCGCTGCCGGGACTGGTGCGGCGGCAAGACGTACGTCAAGCACCGGGTAGAAGGCGACCACCGCTGCACCGCGAAGTGCCAGCCACACGTCTGCAAGCCGCTCAGTGCTTCGTCGGTGCGGCAGATTCACTGGATTCTCAGCGGCGCACTGAGCCGCGCCGTCCGGTGGCGCTGGATCGCCGTCAACCCCGCCGGGCAGGCTGAACCACCCGCGCCGCCGCACCCCGACCCGCAGCCGCCGAACCCGGCCGACGCTGCGCGCATCATCAACGAGGCGTGGCGCGACCCGGACTGGGGCGCGCTGGTCTGGCTCGCGATGACCACCGGCGCCCGACGTGGCGAGCTCTGCGCGCTGCGCTGGCACCATCTCGACCTGGCCGCCGGCGTGCTGACGCTGCGGCGCAGCGCCTATCTCGACGACAACTGCGAGTTGCAAGAGAAGGACACCAAGACTCACCAGCAGCGGCGCGTTGCGCTCGATCCCGAGACGATCGAAGTGCTCACGGAGCTGCACGCCCGATACGTCGACCGCCTGGCGCAACTCGACGCCACGGCCGACCCTGCCGATTACGTCTTCTCCCCCGAGCCCGACAACAGCCGCGGCTACCGGCCTGACACCATCACCCAGCGATACGGCCGGCTCGCCAAGCGAATCGGCATCGACAGCCACATCCACGCCCTACGCCACTACTCGGCAACCGAGCTGATCAACGCTGGCGTGGACGTGCGGACCATCGCCGGCCGGCTCGGTCACGGTGGCGGTGGCACTACCACGCTCCGGGTCTACGCCGCATGGCTATCGGAGTCCGACCAGCGGGCCGCCGGGACACTGGCCGCCCGGATGCCGCCGCGTCCGCTCGCGCCGACGCAGCGGACCGTTGTGAGCGGCCCTTACCAGACGATCGCCGCCGAGCTGCGCGAGCAGATCGCGAACGGTCGGCTACGGCCCGGCGACCAACTCCCCGCGGTTGCCGAGCTGGCTGCGGCGCACGGCGTCTCGGTTGGCACCGCTCACCGTGCCGTGGCGCTGTTGTGTGACGTGGTCGCGTCCCGTGGAGTGGTGTAGAGCCGTGAGTCTCTGCTCGTCCGTTCAGTGTCGGGGTTGGGTTGGGGTTTTGCCAGTCATGAGCTGGTGAGCCTCGGTTGCGGCGTGGGTGACTTCATGCCATCGGGGGTGGGTGAGGTAGTCGTCGTCGGGGGCGGTGGGTCCGAGTTCGTCGAGGATGGCGGTCAGGGGTTCGAGTGTTGCGGTGATCGCGTTGGCCTCGCTGGGGCTGGCGAGGATGGTGCCGATGTCGTGGCGGGGATGGTGCTGGTCCCAGAAGGTGTCGTCGATGAGCCAGTGGACGGCTTCGGTCAGGCCGGGCCAGGACGTGGGCTCGTGTGGCCGCAGGGTCGCGAGGATGGACAGGGCGTTGATGATGTCGGCTCTGCGGTCGGGCCAGGCGGTGGTAGTCATGCGGCTGCCAGTTCGGTTGTCGCGGTGGGTGGGGCGGGTGTGGTGATCAGGGCCATGGTGCCTTCGGCGAGGTAGCGGCGGTCGCTGGTCTGCCATTCGTCGTGGGCTTCGACGAGGACGGCGCCGGCGAGGCGGAGCAGGGCTTCGGGGTTGGGGAACACGCCGACGACGGTGCGGCGTTTGATCTCCTTGTTGAGCCGTTCGAGGGGGTTGGTCGACCAGATCTTCTTCCAGTGCGAGGCGGGGAAGGTGGTGAAGGCGAGGAGGTCTTCGGCGGCGTCGCGGAGCATGGTTTCGACCTTGGGTAGTTGTCGGCCGAGCATGCCGGCGATGACGTCGAGTTGTTCGCGGACGTGTCCGGCGTCGGGTTGGGCGAAGATGGTGCGGATCGCGGCAGCGGCCATCTCCGCGTTGCCTTTGGGGACTTGTGCGAGGACGTTGCGCAGGAAGTGCACCCGACACCTCTGCCAGGCCGCGCCGATGAACACCGCGGCGATGGCCTGTTTGAGGCCGGTGTGGGCGTCGGAGATGACCAGCTGCACCCCGCCCAGCCCGCGGGCCTTCAACGATCGGAGGAAGGCGGTCCAGAAGGCGCCGTCCTCGCTGTCGCCGACGGCGAAGCCGAGGACTTCCCGCCATCCGTCGGCGCGGACGCCGGTGGCCACGACGATGGCCTGGGACACCACCCTGCGGTCGACGCGGGCCTTGCAGTACGTCGCGTCGAGGAACACGTACGGGAACGCCGCCGTGGCCAGGGATCGGTCTCGGAACGCCGAGACTTCCTCGTCGAGGTCGGCGCAGATCCGTGACACCTCGGACTTGGAGATCCCACTATCGGCGCCCAACGCCTTGACGAGGTCATCGACCTTGCGGGTGGACACACCGTGCAGGTAGGCCTCCATCACCACCGCGAACAGGGCCTGGTCCACCCGCCGGCGCCGTTCGAGGAGGCTGGGGAAGAACGATCCGGTGCGCAGCTTCGGGATGCGTAGCTCCAGGTCTCCGGCGGTCGTGGTCAACGTGCGGGACCGGTGGCCGTTGCGCTGCGCCAACCGGGTCTGGCTGCGTTCGTGTGGGGCGGCGCCGATCACGGCGGTCAACTCCGCTTCGATCAACGCCTGGTAGATCGTCTCCGCGGCCTGCCGGACACGATCGTTCACGTCCGCGGCCTTGAGTGCGTCCAGCACGTCCAACAAGGCAGACTGGTCCAGGGTCATCGCGTACTCCGCTCTCTGCGTGTTCTTGGTCGTTCACACAGAGACTCACGCGATGACCCGCCTCTATCTCGGCGGCACGCCGTAGCAGGTCAGCTCCTACACCACTCCCCGGGACGCGACCCACGGAAACCCACGGAAAACACCGTAACCCGCCGGCGTAGCCACGGTCTCCGCGCTCCTAAAGATGGCTCGTATCCAGGTTTTCCGTACACCGAGCTAGTTTGGGCGTTAGTCTTGAGTGAAGTCCCGACAATGAGATCCCTTGAAAGAGGCGAAAATGTCAACTACTAAAGAGGCTCGCCGTGTTGCTGGCGATGTCCTGCAGTTTTCCGCATTTGACGGCAGGCTCGACAATCTGGAGAAGACGTTCGATGGTATTGAAGAGCGCGATATTTTGGAGGTTCTGCGCGAGAATGACGTCACAACGCTTGAAGAGCTCGTCCATCGAGTCGTCCAAGTCGGCAAGACCGAGAAGCCAGTGGCCCCCCAGCCGGCTTCACTCGTCACGCCCGCCCGCGTTTCTTCCAAGGAAATTGCCTATCAGGTCCCCGAAGTAGCGGTCATCGTCGACGGCGTTGAATACGATCCGGGCGACATTACGAGATTCAACGGCAGCCCACTGGACTTCGTCACCGACAATCTCAATGGCGAACCGCGCCTCCTTGCCTTTACCGACCGGCAGAAGGTGGATCTGATGCTGCTAACCTATCGCCTCTCGAGAGTGAGGCGTGGGCCGACAGATGGTGACGTGGGCATGATCTCGTCAGGCAGCGCGAAATTTCACGCGGACTACAACCTCTCCGGAGACTGGTTCTGGCTCGATGAAGGTTACTCATACCTAAACCTCACTAGGCTCTATCATGGCCCCTTCTATGATCGCAGGGACTGGAATGACCAGATCTCTTCGGTCGCCTGGCCCGGAGGGATCGTCCTGCTAGGTTGGGACGTCAACTTCGGACTTCCCCGGCTCGTACTCCAAAATAATGGCGGCCCTGGTAACGTGCCCGACCTCCGTACATTTGGATGGAATGACCAGGCCTCATCGGCGGGCCACGCCTAGCGGCAACGCCGCTCGGTTAAGGTCCGGCGGGTGTTTCGCAATGGTTTGTGATGATGTCGATCGCGATGGTGGCTTTGTAGCTATGCCGGTCTACGTTGGGTCCGCGGGCTTGGTACTTGGAGTTTGAGC
>NZ_JBDPMC010000055.1:0-45669 GCF_039871625.1 Micromonospora sp. B11E3
GCCGCCGAGCTGGGAAAACGCGCTTCGGAGCCGTGGGCAAACGGCCCCGAAGCGCCCTCATGCCTATCACCACAGGTCAGCCCGCAGATTCCCCACCGCCGCATGCCCACCGACTGTCGAACCCCGGTGCACCTGCCCCAGCACTGGCCCTGGACACAACGGTGGCTGGCGATCTGGGACGGAGTCTTCCAGCAGGCACACGCGCCCCCGGTAGCCGCCTGACAGTCCACCGCCGCACAGGCCGACCGGAGACCCCATGTGGAAACGCTGGGCAGACCAGCGAACTCCTCATGCCCCCTCGGCGCCCAGACCCAGCAGCCACCCCGACCAGCGATCGGGCCAAACGCTCCACGGATCGAGGCGTAGTCGGTCTCGGCCAGGGATCGCTGGTTGAACGCGGCCGCCTCGGCCTGCCACTGCGTGGTGAGCCGGGTGATCGAGGCCGGCGACAGCCCGGCACCGGAGCCGAGGAAACTGCTCCAGCGCCGGCGCGAAGTCGCCGGGGGACAGTCCGTGCAGGTAGAGCAGCGGCAGCACCTCCGAGACCTTCGGCGACTTCCGGGACCACGCGGGCAGGATCGCCGAGGAGAACCGCTTCCGCTGCCCGGTGGCCTCGTCGACCCGCTTGTCGTTGACCCGCGGCGCGCACACCGGGATCGCGCCCGCCGCCGTGGTCACCTCCCGCGGCTCGTGATGACCGTTGCGGACCACCAGCCGATGGCCGTGCTCGTCGACCTCCTCGCGGAACGCCTCGACGTACGCGGCGACCTCAGCCTCCAACGCCGCGGCCAGCATCTGCCGCGCGCCGTCACGCACGATCTCGTCAAGCAACGACCCACCGGCCGGCTCGTTGGACGCCGCGGCGTCGTGGACTACTTTGAGCATGGGTGCACCTTCCCGAGCCGGCGCGCCAACGCCGACCCTGATCAGACTGTTACTGGGCTTCGATCTTGCTCGGGAGGTGCGCCCGCTTCATGTCACCTCGCCGAGAGCCATCCACAGGTTCTGATCATTTGCTCGTCTGGATCTGGAGCAGGGCACGCGTCCTTGGGGCGAAGAAGTCGTTTCCTTGGTCGTCGATGACGACGAAGGCGGGGAAGTTGTCGACCCGGATCTTCCACACGGCCTCCATGCCGAGGTGTTTGTAGTCGATGACTTCGACGCTCTTGATGCAGTCCTGGGCCAGCCGCGCGGCGGGGCCTCCGATGGATCCGAGGTAGAAGCCCCCGTGTCGGCGGCAGGCGTTCGCCACCGTCTGAGACCGATTGCCCTTGGCGAGCATGACCAGCGATCCACCGGCCGCCTGGAACTCCTCCACGTAGGTGTCCATGCGCCCTGCCGTGGTGGGACCGAATGATCCCGCGGCCATCCCGTTCGGTGTCTTGGCGGGGCCGGCGTAGTAGACGGGGTGGTCGCGTAGATATCCCGGCAGCGGTTCGCCTGCCTTCAAGCGGGCGCTGATCTCGGCGTGCGCGAGGTCGCGCGCGACGACGAGTTCACCAGACAACGACAGTCTGGTTCCAACGGCCAGTCCCGACAGCTTGGCTCGGATCTGGGTCATAGGCGCTGAAACATCCACCGCCACGACCTCCCCGACGAGGTGGGCATCGGTCACCTCGGGCAGGAACCGAGAGGGGTCCTCCTCAAGCTTCTCCAGGAATACGCCCTCGGCCGTGATGCGACCAAGGATCTGCCGATCTGCCGAGCATGAGACCGCGATCGCCACGGGGCAGGAGCCTCCGTGTCGCGGGAGCCGAACTACTCGCACGTCGTGACAGAAGTACTTGCCGCCGAATTGTGCGCCAATGCCGAGTTGGCGAGTGATGGAGAGGATCTGTTCTTCCAGGTGGAGGTCGCGGAAGCCGTGGCCTGAGGGTGAGCCCGAGGTGGGCAGTGTGTCCAGGTACCGGGCAGAGGCCAGCTTCGCGGTCTTGAGCGCGTACTCGGCGGAGGTGCCGCCAATGACGACTGCCAGATGGTACGGAGGGCAGGCCGCGGTTCCGAGAGCACTGATCCGCTCGGTGAGGAAGGAGAGAAGTCTCTGCTCGTCCAGGAGTGCTCGGGTCTCCTGGAACAGGAAGCTCTTGTTCGCGCTGCCGCCGCCCTTGGCCATGAACAGGAACTCGTAGGTGTCGTGGCCCTCGGCCAGGATCTCGATCTGTGCAGGCAGGTTGTTGCCCGTGTTGACTTCGCGGTAAGTGGTCAGCGGCGCGAGCTGTGAGTAGCGAAGGTTGAGCGTCTTGTAGGCGTGGTGGATGCCCCGGCTGAGATGGCGCGCGTCCCGTCCGTCGGTGAGCACACGGGACCCCCGCTGCCCGAACACGATCGCAGTGCCGGTGTCTTGGCACATCGGCAGGATGCCCTGGGCCGAGATCGCGGCGTTGCGGAGAAGGTCTGTGGCGACGTACTTGTCGTTCGTGCTGGCCTCAGGATCGTCGAGGATACTCCGCAACTGCTCCAGGTGCGAGGTGCGCAGCTGATGGGAAACACGGGTGAACGCGACGTCGGCGAGCCGGGTGAGGGTGAGGTCCGACACCTTCAGGAGTGTGTCCCCATAGCGATCGACCACCTCCGGTGGCGGTGCGTCGATGGCGACGAACTCCACCGTATCCTTGCCTCTGGGCAGGATCGGCGTGTAGTCGAAGTCCGGGTCGTCGTAGTCGGGCCTCGTAGCGAGTGGTCCAGGTTCAGTCGCCATCGAACGTCCTGTCGTTCTTGCCGTGCCGGTCCAGGATCGACTGGGCGCGGATGACGACCGGCGCATCCACCATCTGCCCGGCCACGGCCGTCACGCCCTGTGAGGCGTCCAGTACCGCGACGGCCCAGGCGACCTCCTCCTCGGTGGGGAGGAAGGCGACCTGAGTGGGTGCGACCTGGCTGGGATGGACGCAGAGTTTGCCACCGAACCCCAGCTCGCGTGCATGCGTGAGGTCTGCATTGAGCGCCTCGCTCTCGGTCAGTCGCGTGGTGACGCCGTCGATCGGCGCGGGCAGCCCGGCGGCCGCGCTGGCGTAGACCAGCTGAGAGCGAGCGAACTGTAGCGCGGGTTGTGACGCCGGATCCACTCCGATGTTGGCGGCGAAGTCGACGTTGCCGAAGACCAGGCCGGCAACTCCGGTGGCCGCGATCTCGTGGGCAGCCGCGAGCCCGAGCGGAGTCTCGATCAGGGCCAAGGTGGGGGAGTCACACGAGCTCACGAAGCGGCTGACATCGCCCGCGTCCTCACACTTCGGTAGCAGGACGAAGCTGGCACGCCCGGAGACCATGCGCAGGTCCGGTTCATGCCAGGCGGTGCCGACGCCATTGACTCTGACGATGGCTTCGCGCCCGCTAGCCAGCCAAGCCGCGGTGGACTGGCGGGCGCCTTGCTTCGAGGCCTCGGCCACTGCGTCCTCGAGGTCGACGATCACGTGGTCGGCGCCGGCGGCGGACGCCTTCGTGAAGCGGTCAGGTCGATCACCCGGTACGAAGAGGAGAGCTCCGCTCGGCGCGGACGGATCGGTTGTCAAAGAGGGCCACCTTCGGGATAGGCATGAATCCATGAAGTATGCATGATCTGTTGCTGTCACGCATAGTGTCGGCTAGCGTGGTGGCCACTACAAGGGTCGAAGGAGCATCGAGATGATTGACCTGCAGGGCTGGGTCGCGATCGTGACCGGCGGTGCGAGCGGCATTGGGCAAGCCCCGCGGAGCGGTTGGCCGAGTTCGGGGCCGGTGTTGTGATCGCGGACCCGGATCTCGAGGGCGCCCAGCGGGTGGTCAAGCCGATCGAAGCTGCCGGAGGAAGCGCCGACGTCGTTCGCGACGACGGACGTCACCCAGATCGTTGCCGTTGCGCGGGAGCGGTGCGGCTGCGATGTGCTGTCCTGGAACGCCGAGGCACCGGTGGTGGCGTGGACCTGCCGTTCGGCGGCTGGAAGGGCAGCGGGGCCGGCCGTGAGAAGGGGTTCGAGCGCCTGGCTGGCTACAGTCAGACCAAGGCCATCGCGGTGGGGACGCGATGACCGGGCTGCCACTGGCCGGCGTCACCGTTGTCTCGTGTGAGCAGGCGGTGGCTGCGCCGTTCGCCACTCGTCAGCTGGCGGACCTCGGGGCACGTGTCATCAAGGTCGAGCGTCCCGGCAGCGGAGACTTCGCGCGAGGCTACGACGAGACGGTCCTTGGCATGTCCAGCCACTTCGTCTGGCTCAACCGCTCGAAGGAGAGCATCGCCCTCGACCTCAAGCAGCCGCCAGCACTGGACGTCATGCACCGGCTCATCGACCGCGCCGACGTGTTCGTCCAGAACCTCGCGCCTGGTGCTGCCGAGCGGCTGGGCCTAGGAGCCGACGCGCTTCGGGCGCGCGATCCGCGGCTCATCACCTGCTCGATCACGGGCTACGGCACCAGTGGGCCCTACCGCCATGCGAAGGCCTACGACCTGCTGATCCAGTCGGAGACCGGACTGGTCTCAGTCACCGGAAGCGACGATGCACCCGCCAAGAGCGGTATCCCAGCGGCCGATATCGGCGCCGGCATGTACGGGTTCGCAGGGATTCTGTCCGCCCTCTATGACCGGGAACGCACAGGCGAGGGCACCAAGCTGGACATCAGCCTCTTCGACTCACTCATCGAGTGGATGGGCTACCCGCTGTACTACACGCGATACGGCGGAGAGGCACCCAACCGCACCGGCACCAGCCACGCGGCCATCGCTCCGTACGGCACCTACGCCTGCGCCGATGGCCAGAAGTACGTGCTGTCCATCCAGAACGAGCGAGAGTGGAAGGCGTTCTGTGACGTCGTGCTCGACATGCCCGAACTGGCAGAAGACTCGCGCTTTGACACCGGCAGCCGCCGAGTGAGCAATCGCGTCGAGCTCGATACCCTCATCAACCAGCAGCTGTCTCGGATCGACGGGGCCACCTTCGCTGAGCGACTCAACAGTGCACGCATCGCCAACGCGCGACAGCGCGAGGTCGCCGACGTCATCGACCATCCCCAGCTCACCGCGCGCCATCGGTGGCGCGAAATCGGAACGCCTGCCGGCCCCATCCAGGCGACGCTGCCCGCGATCACCGTCGAGGGCCGCGAACCGCGAATGGAACCGATCCCCAGCGTCGGCCAACACACCCACGACCTGCTCGAAGAACTGGGGTACAACGCCGTCGACATCCGTGCTCTCGAGAGGGATGGGACGTTCTGAACAAACACCAGAGCATCGCCGGGTATAATCTGCCCGGATGGTGCCTCATCAAGGCGGACGAAGCGATAACCGTGGTAAACACTGCGACCAAGCGGGACGTGATTGTCGATGAGCTGCGACGGCTCATCGTCTCGGGCGAGCTCGAACGCGGGAGTCGCCTGCCGCAGGACGAGCTCGCCAAGAGGTTCAACAGCAGCATTACCCCGGTGCGCGAGGCGCTGCGCGTCCTAGAGGCAGAAGGTCTCGTCGTATCAGCGCCGCATCGTGGGACCCGGGTTGCAGGGATCGACCTTGACCGGGTGAAGGCGACCTATATCGTGCGTCGTCTGACTGAGAGTTATGCCATGCGTCGTGCCGCCACCCGCTTTAGCCTCCGCGATATCAAGCGGGCACAGGAACTACTTCTCAAGATCGAGGATGCGGCTGCCGCCGGCAACGAGCTTTGCGTTCGGCAGGCGAATCGCGATTTTCACTTCTACTTCTATGATCGTAGCGGAATCCCTGGGCTGTCGGACCACCTCGCCTTGCTATGGGCGTCATTCCCGTGGGATCTCGTGATCGGCGCACCCGACCGTGCTGAAGCCTCCAGGAAGGAGCATCACGCCATACTCGAGGCGGTGCGCGCTGGCGATCCGGACAGGGCTGCCGCAGCCGTCGAGACGCACATCGCTCACGGGTTCCTCCCGATCGCTCGCCGCATTAGCGGCGAGGATGTGTTGGATCCATTCGATCCGGACACCGACTGAAGGCGGCTGCAAGAGTGGCGGAGACGACAGATCGGTGGAGCTTCTATCGCGAGTGGATAGAAGCTCAGGGCGATGTTGTCTTCGAACGTCTGGTCGATCTGCTTACGGAACGCGTTCCGAGGATGGTGCCCGATGACGTCGATCGGGCTCTACTGAGGGCATCTGTCATGTCACATCTGCCGTCGTTCCGGAGCTTTGGTTTGGTGGCTCGCCCTCAGAGGTGGGCGATACCGAAGCCGGCTCGCGCGCTCGTCATCGCTCAGGCGGACAGCGGCGCACCGCTGGAGTCGCTGCTGATGGCATACGAGATCGGCAAGGTCGAGATCTGGAAGGCGTTCCTGGAAGCCGTGCGGGCGAAGTCCCACGAGGCGCTGCCCGCGGACTTCCGGCTGGCGTTGCTCGAGGTCGTCATGAGTTGGACCTCCGACTACGTCCAGGACATCACCGCGCAGGTCGTCGAGATCTACTCCACGAGAACGGCTCATCTGAGCAACCGCGAGGGTGCCCGAGTCCGGGAAACGCTGGACAATTTCATCGCTGGAGACATTGACGTCGCGCATGCTGAGGAACTCCTCGGATACTCGATCGCCAGCTGTGCCCACGTCGCCTTTGTCGTCGCTACCGCGCCGGACCTTCCGGCCGGTCGATTGGACGCTGCGGTCTCCCATGTTGCGAGCATGCTGGGCGGTCCATTCCTGGCGATGGCCCTGGGTGCCCGGTCGGCGTTGGTGTGGGTCACGGTGCGCGAAGGTTCCTGGACAGCATTCGGGTCACGCCTGCCGTCGCGTCCACCCGAGGGGGCCATGGTCGCACTCAGCAGTGAGCAGTATGGCGCCGTCGGGTTCCGACGTGTTCGGGAGGAGGCACTCAGTGCCGCGCCTCTGCTGGAGGCCAATCCATCCGCATCGCCGCTGTGCTTCCCTGATGTCGAGGCCGAGACGCTGGCGCTTCAGGACCACCAGGCAGCGCGACGGTTGGTTCATCGGCAACTCGGCGCTCTACTCCACCAGTGGCCGGCCGGTCTCGACCTGATCCAGACAGTCCAGGTCTTCTTGGAAACCGGAGCCAGCCCGACGCGGACCGCCCGCCAGCTCCACTTGCATCCAAACACGGTGACGCAACGGCTCAAGAAGTTCGAGAAGGTCCGCGGTCGGCCGACCGAAGTCGGAGACCTTCCGCTCTGGCTCGCGCTGAGGCTTGCGCCTATGGTTCGCCTCGACCACGCGGCTGACGACTTCTGACCGGCGAGCTGTACGGAACCTGTCAACCCTTCTGAGACACGTTCTTGGGCAAACTACTGAGCCGGTTCGTCTTGTTCTCGGGCTTGTTGATCCAGGCGGTTTCGGGCAGTTTCGGCGGCTCGGGTGGCTTGCGGACGATCCGCTCCGGGCTGGCCTGGTAGGCGGCGTCCAGGACCCGCCCGCGGGCCTCGCGGATCGCGTGCGCGCGGCCGTAGTGGACGTCGGCGGGAGCATGTAGTCCGATCCCGAATGGCGGTGCTCGTGGGCGTACCAGCGGAAGAACCGGTCCGGTTCGGCTCGATCGAGGACGCCCGGGTGTTCTGCGAACTGCGCCTCGGAGTAGGGGTTGTCGTTGGCAGCAGTGCGGCCGGCTGTGGGACTTGGTCACGCCCAGGCCGGCGAGCAGGAACGCCACCGGTTTGGAGGCCATCGAGACCCTGTTGGTCATTTGATGCTCGGATGAGATCTGTGGTGGTCGTTGCCGTGTGCTGGTCAGGTTCGGGGTTTGGGATGATCGTGTCGCGGTCTGCTTTCCCTCCTCGTCTCGGCCGTAGGATCGGTGGCGCAATGTCGTTGCATCCCCAGCCGTGGCCCGAGCCCGCGGAAGAGATCACCCGAGCGGTCCTGGCCATGTATGGCGGGCGGCGGGCGCCGCTGCCGATCGCGGTGCGCGACGAGTTGGGTGAGTTGTTCGCCGATGCCGAGTTCGCCGCGGCGTTCGCCGATCGGGGTCCGGAGGGCTGGTCGCCGGGACGGCTGGCCCTGGTGACCGTGTTCCAAGCGGCGGAGAACCTTACCGATCGGCAGGCCGCGGAGGCGGTTCGGGACAAGATCTCGTGGAAGTACGCCCTGGGTCTGTCGCTTACTGATGCCGGCTTCGACTACACGATCCTGACGGAGTTTCGCACCCGGCTGGTTGAGCACGGTCTGGAGGCCCGGGTGTTGGACCTGCTCGTGGCACGGCTGGTCGACAAGGGACTGCTGAAGTCCCGGGGCAGGCAGCGCACCGATTCGACCCACATCATCGCGGCGGTGCGGCAACTCAACCAGATCGAGCTGATCGGCGAGACGGTCCGGGCCTGCGTGGAAGCCCTCGCGGTCGCTGATCCCGACTGGGTGACCGCGCGGTTGGACGCCGGATGGCAGCGCCGCTACGGCACGCGGGTGGATTCCTGGCGGATGCCGGCGTCGAAGACGAAGCGCGCCGCGTTGGGCGCCGACTACGCCCGCGATGGGGTGGCATTGCTGGCTGCGGTGTGGGACGCGTCCACGCCGTCGTGGCTGGCGCAGTTGCCCGCCGTGGGGGTCCTGCAACGGGTCCTGATCCAGAACGTGGTGACCGGGGTGGATCGTGGTGGGCGGGAGGTGATTCGCTTGCGGGAGGCCGACACAGACGGGCTCCCGTCCGGTAGACATCGAATCGTCTCGCCGTATGACATCGACGCCCGCTGGGGCGGCAAACGCGACCTGACCTGGTGCGGGTACAAGCTGCACGTCAGCGAGTCCTGCGACGCCGAGGCACCGGCCGGCCCGGCCGACCACGTGCCGGACACCCCACCCAACTTGATCACGAACGTGGCCACCACCGACGCGTCCATGCCGGATGTGGCGATGACCGAGCCCATTCACCACGACCTGGCCCGGCGGAGCCTGCTGCCCGACGAACACTACGTCGACTCCGGCTACCCGTCGGCGGACCTCCTCGTATCCAGCCTGACCGACTTCGGGGTCCGGCTGGTCACCCCGATGCTCGCCGACACATCGCCCCAGGCCCGCGCCGGGGAAGGCTTCCACCGCGGCGGGTTCACCATCGACTGGGGCGCCCGCGCGGTCACCTGCCCGACCGGTCAGTCCAGCGTCTCCTGGTCCCCGGCCAACCAGCGCGGCACCGAGGTCATCGTGGTCAAGTTCGCCGGCGAGGTCTGCCAAGCATGTCCGGTCAAAGCCAAGTGCACCACCGCGACCCAGGGTGGCCGGCAGTTGACATTACGACCCCGACCGGTCCAGCAGGCCCTCGACACGGCCAGAGCCGAACAGGCCACCACCGGCTGGCAACGCCGCTACGCCCGCAGGGCCGGGGTCGAATCCACCATCGCCCAAGCGACCAAGGTCACCGACATCCGCCGTGCCCGCTACCGAGGACTGCCCAAGACCCGCCTCGATCACAACGTCAAGGCCGCCGCCTGTCAAGCCCCGGATTTGATGGAGAGTTGGTTAGCTGGTTTTCAGGGGTGCGGTGACCGGGTGGGTCATCGCGTGGAGTGCCTCGTGTTCGGCGGGTGGGACGTGGCCGAGTTCGCCGTGCAGCCTGCGGTTGTTGTACCAGTCGATGTACTCGACGGTGGCCATCTCCAGGTCGTCGAGTCCGCGCCAGGGGCCCTTGTTGCGGACGAGTTCGGCCTTGTAGAGGGAGTTGAACGCCTCGGCCATCGCATTGTCGTACGAGTCGCCCTTGGAAGCCGACAGAGGCGACGGCGCCGGCCTCGGCGAGCCGCTGGGTGTAGCGGATTGCTCGGTACTGGACTCCCCGGTCGGAATGATGAACGAGTCCGCCCAGGTCAGCGCCTTGATTCTCGCGGCGCCACATCGCCATCTTCAACGCGTCGAGAGCCAGATCTGTGTAGAGCGACGTGGACACCTGCCAGCCGACGATCATGCGGGAGAACACGTCGAGGACGAACGCCGCGTACACCCAGCCCACGCTGGTGCGCACGTAGGTCAGGTCGGCGACCCACAGCTGGTTCGGACGTTCGGCGGTGAAGTCCCGTCTGACCAGGTCGCCAGGGCGGCTGGTCTCGGCCGCGGGGCGGGTCGTGCGTGGTGACTTGTCGCGCAGCAGCCCACGCAGCCCGGACTCACGCATCAGCCGCTCGACGGTGCACCGGGCCACCCGCACGCCGCGTCGGTGCAGCTCGTGCCAGATCTTGCGGGCGCCGTAGACGCCGTAGTTGGTGCGGGCATCGCTGGTGTTCCTTCCAGGTTTCGATGTCTCCATCAAACCCGGTGCGGAACAAGATCCGCACACCCGACGCGGCTGACCGGTGGACCTGGCTGATCATCGCCTGCCACACCCAACTACGCCTCGCACGCGGACTCGCCACCGACCTCCGCCGACCCTGGGAACGACCCGCCGACCCGGACCGACTCACCCCAGCCCGGGTCCGCCGCGGGTTTCGCCACATCCACCCGAAGACCACCCACCCCGCCAGCGCACCGAAACCCGGCAAGGCCGGACCCGGACGGCCACCAGGCTCGAAGAACCGACAACCCGCGCCCAGCTACGACGTCGGGACCGTGAAACGCGCCATATCCATCACCGAACAACGAAAGCAGACGGGTTAAACGCCAAGCCCAGCAGCAACTGGGGAGATTAAAAAAGCGCCATCAGCCCTCCTACCGTCCCAGCAAACCGAGCGCGGCCTCCACGATGGAGGAAGCGTCGATGCCGTGCAGCCGGTGGGCGTCGGCAAGGTCACTGGACTGCCCGAACTCCTCGACTCCAAGACACCTGATCGGGTCACCGCGCACGCCAGCCAGGAAGGAGAGTGTGTGCGGGTGCCCGTCGACCACGGTGACCAGCGGTGCGGGGTGTCGGCACGGGAAGAGTTCCTCCAGCAGGTCGGGACCGCCGGTCGCCTGCCGGTGGGCGCGTCGCTGGAGACAGCGGAATGCGAGGTCGGGACTGGTGAGGCAGACGACGCCAGCATCGAATCCCTTCTCCCGGAGGGTGGCGGCGGCCGCGACCACCTCCGGGAGGATGGCTCCGACTCCCACGAGGGTTACCTCGTCCGAGGTGGCAGGGCGCCCGCTGAGCCGGTACCCCCCTCGCACGACTTGTCGACGCCTTCGCTCGCGCAACAGCGGGTCCTCCGGGACCGCGGCGATCACCGGATCGATGGGTCGGGTCGACAGACGGAAGTACGCCGACGTTCCCCCCGCCAGACCCACCTGCGACATCGCGTGCAGGAAGGTCCATTCGAGGTCCTGGGCCGATGCTGGCTCCCAGGCCACGCACCCGGGCTGAGCGATGCCGATCACCGGCGTCGTGATCGACTGGTGCGCGCCACCCTCCGGTGCCAAGGTGATGCCCGACGGCGTCCCCACCAGGATCGACTGTCCGCCGGCGTACATGCCGTATGACCACGGCTCCAGCGCCCGGGTGACGAAGGGATCGTAGAGCGTGCCGATGGGAATCAAGCGCTCGCCCCAACGGCTCCACGTCGCTCCCAGCTCGCCCAGCAGGCAGACCAGATTGACCTCCGCGATGCCGAGCTCGATGTGCCGCCCCTGGCTGAGCTCCTGCCACTTCAGGAGCCGCTCCACGTCGTCAGCGAACCAGTCGCGTCGGTCGGCGGGGGACCACACCCCGCACTTGTTGATCCAGCCACCGAGGTTGGTGGAGGAGGCGACGTCCGGGCTGCAGGTCACCACGCGGCTCGCGAGCTCGGGCTGGTCCCGCGCCAGGTCGGAGAGCAGCCTGCCCAGCGCGGCCTGGGTGGACGTGGGCCGGCGGTGCGGACGGCCCAGCTCGTCGGGCACCGTTACGACGCAGCGTCCTGGCCGCGGGGTGCTCTCCTGTCTGCGGAGAGCCGCGCCGCGCCGTCGGCACAGCTCGGCCTCGTCCGAGTCCGCAGGGAACAGCTCCCAAGGCGCACCCGGGTCCGTGCCGCACCTCTTGGCGAGCTCGCGCATCTGGTCCCCGGTGAGGAGAGCGGAATGATTGCCGGGATGGCCTTCGGTCGGCAGCCCGTGCCCCTTGATCGTGTAGGCGAAGATCACGGTGGGCCGCTGCGACGACGCCGCTTGGTAGGTGTCGAGGAGCAGGGACATGTCGTGGCCGCCCAGGTCCCGGATAAGCTCGCCGAGCGCTTTCGGTCCGAGCGAGTCCACGAGGTGTCTCAGTGCCGGGCTGGCCTGATCGCCCGGCAGCCGCTGCGCGACCTGGTCCGGTGCCGACCGCAGGAGACGCTGGTACTCCTCGTTGGGCATGGTCTCCAGTCGCTGACGCAGGTCAGCGCCGCCCGGGCGCTCGAACACCTCCTGGATGCGGTGTCCCCACTTGAGGGTGATGACCTCCCAGCCCGCCGCCGAGAACATGCCGCGGAGTCGGTCGATCTGGATGTCGGGGATGACGCGGTCCAGGGACTGTCGGTTCAGGTCCACGATCCACAGCAGTTCTCCGAGTCCACTGACCATGGGGTCCACCAGGGCTTCCCACACGGCGCCTTCGTCGAGCTCCGCGTCGCCGAGCAGACTCACGAAACGCCGGGTGACCCGTGGGGAGTCGAAGTGCGAGTCGAGGTAGCGGCGCGCCAGGGTCGCCCACAGCGGCGCCGTTGCTCCGATGCCCACTGAACCGGTCGAGAAGTCGACGGTGTCGGGATCCTTGGTCCGGCTGGGATAGCTCTGCAGACCTCCCAGCGCCCGCAGCGAGCGGAGGTACTCCTCGTCGAGTTCACCGAGCAGGTAGTTGATCGCGTGCAGCACCGGGGATGCATGGGGCTTCACCGAGACCCGATCGTGTGCGGTGAGCTCGTGGAACCACAGCGACACCATGATGTCGACCATCGAAGCCGACGAGGCCTGGTGCCCGCCGACTTTGAGGCCGCCCGCGCCCGGGCGGGCATGGTTGGCGACGTCGACGATCGCCGTGGCCAGCCACAGCACCCGCGCCGCCACCGCGCGCAGGATGGCCGGGTCCGGTCGCGAGGTACCGCCGACGGGTACGGCGCCGTTGTGGGATGAAGTCAGCACTCGTGCTCCCTGCGCCCCGGTCATCGGACGTAGCACGCTGACTGGTGCACCGGTTCGCCGGTGAGGACCTCGGGCACGCGCTCGCTGCACTGGGGCTGAGCGTGGGGGCACCGCGTGTGGAACCGGCACCCCGGAGGTGGCGAGGCAGGGCTCGGCAGCTCCCCCTGCAGGACCGTGAACCCACGGCTGCGCTGCTCCCGCGGGTCCACGGAGGGGATCGCGTCGAGCAGACACTCGGTGTAGGGGTGACTCGCCTGCCCGTAGACCTCGTGCGACGGCCCCGACTCCACGATGCGCCCCAGATACATCACCATGGTGCGGTGGGCTACGCGGCGCACCAGACCGAGATCGTGGGCGATGAACAGGTAGCCGAGGTTCAGCTCCTCCTGGAGGTCCATCAGCAGGTTCATCACCTGGGCCCGGACGCTGACGTCGAGCGCGCTCACCGGCTCGTCGCAGATCAGGAACCGCGGTTCGACCGCGAGCGCGCGAGCGATGGCGACGCGCTGCCGCTGCCCCCCGGACAGCGCTGACGGGCCGCGCTGGAGTGCGCTCTTGGGGAGCCCGACCAGGTGGAGCAGTTCGGAGGCTCGTGCTGCCCTGGTACGTCGCGGGTGGCCGACCACCGACAGCGCTTCCTCGAGTGTCTGTCCCACGGTCAGCCGTGGGCTCAGGCTGGCGTAGGGGTCCTGGAAGACGTACTGGACCTCGCGGCGGTACCGGCGCAGGGTTCGCCCGCGGGCGTTGGTGACGTCGGTGTCACCCCACACGATGGATCCGGACGTCGCGCGCTCGAGTCCGATGATCGACCGAGCCAGGCTGGACTTGCCGCAACCTGACTCGCCGACGAGACCGACGACCTCGCCGGGGCGGACCGAGAACGAGACATGATCGACCGCCCGGACCGTCTTGCGGGATCTGGCCCCGCCGAACTCGACCACCAGGTCGGTGACGGTGAGGGTACTCATCTTCGACTCACTTTCTCCGGGGCGGAGATGTCTGGGGGCTCGGCCCAGCACGCCACTTGGTGCTCGGCGGCCGGGGATTCGAACGGCACGAGCGCAGGGATGGCCGAGCACCGGTCGTGGGCCAGTTCGCAGCGCGCGGCAAAGGCGCAGCCCGAAGGGAGGTCGGCCATGTCCGGAGGCAGGCCCGGCAGGGTGACGAACCTGGTACCCGGCTCGACGTCCGCGCCGGGAATGGCAGCGAGGAGTCCGCGGGTGTAGGGATGCCGGGGGTTGGTCAGGACATCCACGACCGGGCCGAACTCAACCACCTTGCCCGCATACACCACCGCGACGTCGTCGGCCATGCCTGCCACGACGCCCACGTCGTGGGTGATGAGCACGATCGACATCCCGTGCCGTCGCTGCAGGCGCTGGAGCAGGTCCAGGACCTGCGCCTGCATGGTGACGTCGAGTGCCGTGGTCGGCTCGTCGGCGATGAGCACGCGTGGCTCATTCGCGATAGCCATGGCCACCAGGGCGCGCTGGCGCATCCCACCGGAGAGCTCGTGGGGATAGAGGTCGTAGCGGTGCTCGGCCTCCGAGATGCCCACCTCGACGAAGAAGTCCTGCACCCGGCGGCGTACCTCAGCCTTGTTCATCTTGGGGTGCGTGCGCCGCACCGCGTCTGCCACCTGGGGCCCGACCTTGCGGGCCGGATTGAACGCCGTCAGCGGATCCTGGAAGACCATCCCGATCTGCGTGCCGCGGATCCGTCGATGACGCACCTCGTTGAGCTCCATGAGGTTCTGGCCTTCCAGCCAGGCCTCGCCGTCGCACTCC
Organism: Micromonospora sp. B11E3; assembly: GCF_039871625.1. Taxonomy (NCBI): domain Bacteria; kingdom Bacillati; phylum Actinomycetota; class Actinomycetes; order Micromonosporales; family Micromonosporaceae; genus Micromonospora; species Micromonospora sp. B11E3. The sequence continues at coordinate 14,714 of NZ_JBDPMC010000055.1, forward strand.
GCGACGACCCCGGCGGGCCACAGGCCGGTCAGTGACAGGGCGCTGACGGTCTTGCCGCAGCCGCTTTCGCCCACCAGAGCCAGGGTCTTACCCGGTGCCAGGTGCCAGGAGACGTCATCGACCACCTGGACGCTGTCGTTGCGGGTGTGCAGCCGGACCGACAGGTGACGGATGTCGAGCACGGGGTTGGCACTCATCGCGTCCTCCCGAAGTAGGCGTCGGTAAGTTCGTCGACCCTGTCCACCCGCCGGCCTACGCCCAGTGGCGGCAGCTTCGCGATGCGGCGGCGCAGCGTCCGACGACTGATGTTGCGGGGCAGGGAGTCGAGCGCGAGCGCCTCGCCGAGCAGGTTCAGGCCGACGATCGTCAATGTGAGCGCGAGGCCGGGGAGCACCACGAGCATCGGGTACTGCTCCAGGGTGAGCAGACCGTCCACGAGCATCTGCCCCCACTCCGCACCCGGGGGCTGCAGCCCCAGTCCAAGGAAGCTGAAGGTTGCTACTGCCAGCGCGACGAACCCGGCATCGCCGCTGGCGAACACCAGGGTCGGGGCGACCGCGGGAGGCAGCAGGTGCCGCACCAGCACCGTGAGGGGCGGCACGCCGATCAGCCGGGTCGCCTCGATGTGTGGCTGTTGGCGAAGCGAGACGACCGCCACGCGGGTCAGCCGGGCGTACGCCGGCCACCAGCACAGAGTCAGCGCGAGGATCATGTTGTAGTACCCGGGGCCCCGAGCGCCGAGCACCGCCAGCGCCATCACGAGCGAGGGAACCGACAGCCCGACGTCGGTGAGCCGCATGAGGACTTCGTCGACGATGCCCCCGGTCGCGCCGGCGACCACGCCGATGACGGCGCCGATCAGGATCGAGAGGCCGAGCACGAGGGCGATGGCAACCAGGCTGGTACGAGCCGCGGTCAGCAGCCGGCTGAGCTCGTCGCGGCCCAGCGAGTCTGTTCCCAGCCAGTGCTCGCCACTGAACGATTGCCGGACGCTGGCGAGATCGACTTGGTTCGGGTCGTACGGCGCAAGCCAGGGGCCGACCACGCCGATCACGACGAACAGCCCCACGGCGACCAGCGCTGGCAACGGCACCCGGCGCAGCTGACGCGTAATCCGCGCCCCGGAGCGGGCCCGGGAACCCTCGGAAAGCACGATTTCCGATTCAGCCTCGGCAAGACTCACGTCGCGACTCCTTCGAACTGCCGCCTGATCCGCGGATCGAGGCGCGCCTGGATGATGTCGACCAGGGTGTTCAGCACCACGAACGCCAGGAGGAACACGAGCAGACTGCTTTGGAGGACAGGGATGTCACGGAACTTCACCGCCTCGTAGAAGTAGCTGCCGACGCCCTGCCAGGCGAAGACGGTCTCGATCACCACGGCCCCGGGCACCATCTGCCCGGTCTGCGTGGCGAGCACGCCCAGCACGGATGGTCCGATGTTGGGCAGGGCGTCCTTGACGAGCACCTGTCGCCGGGTGAAGCCCTTGCTGAAACCGGTCACGGCGAATGGTTCGGCCATGGCTCGTTCCAGGCCGACTCGGACCACGCGGCTGAACACGCCGGCGGGCCCGGTCCCGAGCGCGATCCAGGGGAGGATCCACGAAGCCGGACCGGAGAGGCCGAACGTCGGCACGACGCCGAGCTTCAGCCCGAAGAAGAGGATGAGCAGCGCGGCCAGGTAGAAGCTCGGGATGGAGGCGCCCAGCAACGCCAGCCCGCGGCCGATCCGGTCGATCCAGGAGTCGGGGTAAAGTGCCCCGAGCATTCCCAGCAGTCCCCCGACGAGTCCGGCGAAGACAGCCGCTCCGCTCACCAGGAGCAGGGTCTGGCCGGCGCGGTCCACGAGCTCGGGCGTGATCGGGAGGTTGCGCTGGAGTGAGGCGCCCAGGTCACCCTGCAGCGCGTGCCACACCCAGTCGGCGTACCTGACGGGGAGCGGCCGGTCCATGCCCAGCTCGTGCGCCATCCGTGCGACGTCCTCCGAGGTCGCACCCGGCCCCGACCGCCGCTCCGCGACGAGGACCGTCACGTCGCCCGGAGCGAGGTTGATCAGGAGGAACCCGGTGACTGACCCCAGGAACATCAGGAACAGGGCCGTGAGGAGGCGTCGTGCCACGAGCCTCCTCATGACTTCTCGATCCAGATGCCCTCAAGGGGGAACTCGTAGTCGGTCGAGGCCGGGCGCACGTCGTGGACGCGGGATCCCACCGCCCAGATGCGGTCCTGGACGAGCAAGGGACCGAAGCCTTGCACCTTGTCCAGGTACTGGTTGAGGGCCTGGTACGCCGCCTTGCGGTCCTCGTCCGACTGGGCTGCGAGTGCCTTGTTGATCAGGGGGTCGAACTCGGGGTTGCGGTAGATCTTGCCGTCGACTCCCGACTCCACGGTCGAGAGCATGAGGGCCTTGAGGGTGTTGTTCGGGTCGTACGGCGCGCCGTAGGTGGTGGTGAGGGCCATGTCGTACTGGCGCTTGGGGATGCGGTCGTGTGAGGTGGCGTGGTCGAGGTCGGCGAGTTCCACCTTGATGCCGACGTCTGCGAGCTGCGCCTGGATGGCCTCACCGACCTCGCGCGCCGCGGGGAGCCGCTCCTTGCTGATCAGCATCTCCAGCTTGAGCGCTTTCCCGTCCTTCTCCCGGACGTGGTCGTGGTCTCCGGTCCACCCTGCGTCCTCCAGGACCTGACGGGCCTGGTCGGGGTCGGCCGTCGGAGCATCCTTCGCGAACGAGTGCGGCACGGCCGCTGGGAACAGGGACCCGATGGGCTTGGCACGGCCGAGGTAGATCGCCTTGGCGATCGAGACCCGGTCGATTGCCAGGTTCACCGCCTTGCGCACCGCGAGGTCGTGCATGACCCGGTCCTGGTCATCGTTGAAGGCGATGAGGAGGGAGATGTCGCCGGGCGTGGCAATGACCCGCGTGTCCCCGCCACTCAGCTGCTCGGCATCGTGCGGCGACAAGGGAGCGCTCATGGCGCCACCGATCATGTCGACCTCGCCGACGCGCAGGGCGGTGAGCCTGCCCATCGCGTCCGGGATGACGTTGAGCTCGACCTTGGCGACCTGGGGCTCCTTCCCCCAGTAGTGCGGGTTACGCACGAAGACGGTCTTGCTGCGGCTGTTCGACTTCAGGATGAAGGGACCGGTGCCCACCGGGTCGCCGCGGTACTTCCCGTTCGGTCCTGCCGCCTTGGGGCTGAAGAAGCGCACGGGGCGCACGATCGAGAGCTCCTGGAGCAGCCCCGGAAACGGCTTGGCCAGGGTAAGCCGCACTGTCATGTCGTCGAGAGCCTTGATGCCGCTGATCACTTCCGTGGCTTCGAGGAAGTCGAAGCGCGAGTTCCCCACCCACTGCTTCAGGCCGAAGATCGCCGCCTCCGCATTCCACGGGGCGCCGTCGGTGAACGTCACGTTGGGCCGGAGGTGGAAGTCGTAGTCGAGACCGTCCTCGGACACCGTCCAGGACTTCGCCAGAGCCGGTTCGGTCTTCCCTCCGTCGCCGTAGCGGACGAGCGGCTCGAACATCATCGCCTGGGCTTGCCAGAGCGCGTCGAAGGCATTGGGGTTCAGGTTGTCCCCCACCGGCGTGGAGATGGCGATGCGCAGGGTCGCATCGGGGTCGGGCTCGCCGGACCCGGAGCCGCCGGAGCCGTTGGCGCCGCAGGCGGCCAGGAACCATGTGGCGACCGCCAGCGATAGCAAGGAGAGCCGGGTAGTGCTATGGATCTTCATGGGTGTTCCCTTCACAGGATTTGACGTGAATCTAATGAGCGGAAGGGTGCTTGTCTAGAGCCTGTTGAAGAACGTGTCGGGGCGGCCCGGGAGGGGTCAGCGTGTCGCGGTGACATGAGGAAGGGCCTTCGGTACGAGGACTGGTGACGAAACCACCCCGATGACGAAGGCCCAACAGTGTCTCGACGACGATCCCGAGCCTGGCGCCGAGGGTGACCGGTCTGCCACTGTACGCGCCGTCGACCCATACCATCCGGATCCGGCGGAAGCAGGCCGCCAGGTCGCCAAGCTTGCCGGGCAGGTCGGGTTCAAGGTCCTTCCCCGCAGATGGGTGGTCGAGAGATCCCTGTCGTGGATCAACCGCTGCCGTCGCACCGTGCGTGACTATGAGCGACTCCCCGAACACCACGCTGCCATGGTCCAGTGGGCCATGGTCATCATCATGACCCGGCGACTGGCCCGGCCACCAGACCTCAACCCTCGCGCCGTCGATCACCATGAAGGCCGCCTGACAAGATCAATTCGATGACTGACGAATCCTTGGCATCTTCTGGCGGCCCATGATTAGATACGTCTCGTGAGAAAACTCAATGTCGACCGAGCGCCGCTGGTGACCGACGTGACCGTGAGCACGACGGCGGAGCTCCTCATGCGCATGTACTCCTATGCGCACACGCTCCGTGGGGACTTCGTGCCCGCAGCGTCGCAGATTGCTCCGGCACCCGAAGGTCATGAAGAGGCACTTTCCTGGTTCTTCGGCGACGACTTCGCTCTGGGCGGCAACCTCGCGGTCCACGCTTTCATCCAGGGATGGCACGACTCGCACAGCCTGCTCCTGGGACTGCGACAGTCCAGCGACGCCGAGGTGGTGAGCGGCTTGCTCCGACCCCCGTCGGCGACTCCTGCCGAGATCCGCAGGCGCAACCACCTGGTGAGTCGGATCTGTGCAGGCCGAACCGATGGCGTGAACGACCTAATCGCCCAGTGCGTCGCCGAGGGCTTCGAGCGAGAGACCCTCAGCCGGGTCCTGACCTCTCCCCAGCAGGCGGTGAGCCAGCTCGTTGCCCTGGTCGAGGCCGCGGCCCAGCTTTTCTCCGACGAGGTCGAGGTGCAGGAGCGCCTGACGAGGACCGTGCACGAGATCGAGGCGGTGCTCGAGAGCACACCGGACCTGCACGGTGAGCTCGCCCAGGTCACGGGTGGCTGGACCATCAAGGACGCCGAGGGCTACCACATCCAACTCGTCCCCAATGAGGCTATCCGTCCTTTCATGCTCCAGCGCGTGGTCCTCGGAGATTGCGCGATCGTCGTCTTCGCCCCGCCTGGCCCCCAAGGTCGCTCACTGGCCGAGGTCGCGGAGGCGTTCAAGACATTGGGCAACATCCAACGACTCACCATCCTGCGCAACCTCGTGGCCCTCCCGGCCACGGGACAGGATCTGGCGCAGCTGCTCGACCTGTCCGAGGCGACCATCCACCATCACACCTCGGCACTGCGCAGTGCCGGCCTCATCACGAGCGAACGTGAAGGGGTGCGCGTCTACCACCACGCATCGAGCGAGGCGCTGATCGATCTCCTGCAGGATCTTCGCCGGGTGGTGTTCGACCGGTGAACAAGGACGTGCCAGACAGCCCGCAACTGGTCCAGCTGCTCGCGTCATGGGACGCCCAGCAGGATGCCTACGTGCCACAGCGCAATCGCCGGTTCCACGTGATCGCCGAGGTGGTCCAGGCCGCGTGCGGCCCGCGCCCGACGATCCTCGACCTGGGTTGTGGCACGGGCACCCTCCTGCACATGATCGGCCAGAAAGTGCCGGAAAGCACACTGGTGGGGCTCGACAGCGACCCCGTGCTGCTGCGGCTCGCGCGGACCCGACTCGGGCATGCGGCCCGACTCCTCGACAGCGACCTCCTCACCGGCGCGTGGCTGGGGGACGCGGAGTCGTTCGCGCCCTACGACGCCATCGTCTCCACCACTGCTCTGCACTGGCTCGGCGAGGAAAGCCTCGCGGCGGCGTACCGCTGGAGCGCCCAGCTGCTGCGCCCCGACGGGATCTTCATCAATGCCGACACCATGCCCGCCGCATTGGGTCGGATCGGCAGGATCCTGACCGTGCTGGCGGGGACGCCGACCACGGACCTGTGGTCCTCCTGGTGGCGCGCAGCGGAGATGTCGTCGGACCTGGCGCCCGAGTTCGCCGAGCGAGCGGAGCGCGGTGCCCGGCGGCCGCCCGAGTTCTTGCCGCCAGCCGAGTGGCATGTGACGGCGCTCAGCGAGGCTGGGTTGGACGACGCCATGTTGATCTGGCGTGACGCACACGAGGCGGCGGTAGCGGCGATGGCTTCGAACCCCGCGATGGAAGGGACTGTCCTATGAGCGAGCTGAGCTGCCCGCGATGCGGCCGGGACGGGAGTGGGTTCGCGGGCTGCACCCACTGTCGGCAGGAGGGCGTCCCGGTCAATCTCAGGCCACCGCTGGCCGACCTCCGCGGCAAGCGACTCGATGCCTTCCCCGGGGGTGTCTGGGGCTGGCCCGACGCACTCGCCTGCAGCGACGCTCCGGTGGTGACCTTGGGCGAAGGAGACACCCCGGTGGTGCAGATCGCTGCGGAGGGCGGGGACCTGTTCGTCAAGCTGGAGAGCCTGAACCCGACTGGTTCCCACAAGGATCGCGGGATGGCCGCGGGCGTCAGCGCCGCGGTCCGGCATGGTGCGGAGACGGTCGTCCTGGCGTCCAGCGGAAACGCCGGGGTCTCTGCTGCGGCCTACGCGGCCCAAGCCGGGATCACCTGTGTGGTCACCTCCTCGGAAGGCCTGCTGCCGTACTTTAAGTCGCAGATGCTCGCGTACGGCGCCAAGCTGGCCGTCTTCGAAGATCCAGCACTCCGAACCCGGATGACGGGTCACGCCGTCGAGAACCTGGGCTGGTATCCCCTCGCGAACTTCGTCCTGCCAGCCGTGGGAGGCAATCCGTTCGCCAACGAAGGCTTCAAGTCCATCGCGTACGAGTTGGCGCGTGACCTGCCCGACGCCGAGTACGTCGTGGTGCCGACCTGCCGGGCAGACCTGCTGTCAGGTATTCACCGTGGATACTGCGAGCTCGAGGCGGCGGGCCTGATCCCCCGTGCCCCGAGGCTCGTCGCCGCCGAGACCGCCACCGGCGCCGCCTTCGTTGCGGCCATGGCGCTCGACGAGAGGCACGCCCAGGAGCGCGCCGAGGTCGAGAGGCAACCATCGCCAGCGTTCTCGATCGGCAGCGACAACGCGACCTGGCAGGGCCTGGACGCCTTGTGGGCGAGCGGCGGCTCGGCGCTAGCGGTCGACCCGCCGACCTTTATGGCTGAGCAAGCTGCGTTGGCTCGCGGCGGCGTTCTCCTCGAGGCATCCAGTGCCGTGGCGGTCGCTGTTGCTCGTCAGATCGTAGCGGCCACCGGATCATGCGTGGTTGCGATCGGGACTGCGAGCGGCGTGAAAGACCCACCCGTCCCACCCAAGGACGACCTTGACGTCACGGCTGCCCCCTCGCTGGCGCAACTCGCCCAACTCGGCCTGCCGCATGACCAGTGAGCCACCGGCCCCAACGAGTTTCGGGCCGCATCCCACCGATCGCGAAAGCAGCGAATCCGGGTGGACGCGATGGCCCGGCAAAGAAGGGTGAGGTTCCCCCCGGGATGTGGACACCGGGTTATGCCGCGATCTGGTGCAGCGTAGCCGATGTGAGGGTCTGTTCGTAGTGGGCGGGGCTGAGCTTGGCGTTTAACCCCGTCTGCTTTCGTTGTTCGGTGATGGATATGGCGCGTTTCACGGTCTTCCCGACGTCGTAGCTGGGCGCGGGTTGTCGGTTCTTCGAGCCTGGTGGCCGTCCGGGTCCGGCCTTGCCGGGTTTCGGTGCGCTGGCGGGGTGGGTGGTCTTCGGGTGGATGTGGCGAAACCCGCGGCGGACCCGGGCTGGGGTGAGTCGGTCCGGGTCGGCGGGTCGTTCCCAGGGTCGGCGGAGGTCCTGGGCGAGGCCGCGGGCGAGGCGTAGCTGGGTGTGGCATCTCACTCGGCATCGCCGTGCTGGGCAGCGTCGGCACCGGCTTCTACGCAGCGCAGCTCACGCGCGACGCCGTACCCGACCAGGTGCTCACCCAAGCCGTGGCAGCCGCCGGGATGAGCATCCCCGATGCCGCAGCTACGGCGGAAGCCCTTCCCAGCAACCTGGGCATCGACCTGTTCGACGCGGCCCGGATCGCCTTCACCGGCGGCCTGCACGTCACCGCCGCGACCAGTGCGGTGCTCCTCGCCGTCATGTGCACCGTCGCCGTGTGGGCGCTCCGGCAAGGCCGCCATCCCCAAGAAGGCGCCTGATTCACATAGTTTGCGGGTGATGCCCGTTTAGGTGTCTCGCCAGGTTGGGGTGTTTCGTGTCCGGACAATTGGGGACAGCTCATGGACGTGTTCGTAGGCGCCTGATGATCGTGTCGCCGGTTTGGCGGGGCCGATTTGTCGTGGCGACCTGTGCAGGAGGATGATCGACCAGCCTCGCGTGTCGGGTTGTGCCCTTCGGTGAGCGGTTACCGGTTGGGGCGCTTGGTGCAGCGCTCGCTCTCCTTTCGGGGGCGAGCCCGTGCGGTCAGCGTCGCTCCGGGTGGGCGCGTCCGACGGCACCCGCCCTGCCCCACCGCCCGGGGATGTCGAGCAGTTCGATCCGGCCCATGCCCGAGGGCACGGCCGGTCTGGCCACCAGGTGCTCGCCGCGTGGCTCCATGCCGAGCATGGTCCGCAGCAGCAACAGGGGAGTTCCGGTGGACCACGCCTGTGGGCTGCACGCCGTGGGGTACAGCACGGGATATCTGGTCAGCGTCCGCTCGTATCCGCCGAACGCCTCGGGGAGCCGCCCGTCGAAGTGTTCCGCGGCGTCGATGATTCCCTCGGCGATGCGGCCGGCCTCCTGGTGGAATCCGTAGCGGCGCAGCCCCCAGGCGATGAAGGAGTTGTCGAACGGCCACACGGTGCCGACGTGGTAGCCGATCGGGTTGTAGCGTCCCTCGCCGGTGCCGAGCGTCCGCACCCCCCAGCCGGAGAACAGTTGGGGGCCGAGCAGGTGTTGGGCGATCTTCGGTGCCCGGGATTCGTCGACGATGCCGCTCCACAGTAGGTGGCCGATGTTGGAGGAGAGTGCGTCGACCTGGCGGCCGTCGCCGTCGAGGGCGAGTGCGTAGTACTCGCCGTCGGAGATCCAGAAGTCGCGGTTGAAGCGTTCCTTGAGGTCGGCGGCTTCCCGTTCGAGGCGGTCGGCGTACGCGGGGTCGTGCCAGAACTCGCGGGCCAGCCTGGCGCCGCGGATCTTGGCGTCGTACGCGTAGCCCTGCAGCTCACAGGTCGCCCGGGGCAGGCTGGGCAGCCGGCCGTCCCGGAACGAGATGGAGTCCCAGGAGTCCTTCCAGCACTGGTTTTCCAGCCCGGTCCGCTCGTTGCGGCGCTGGTACCAGACGTAGCCGTCGCCCATGATGTCGCCGTACTCGTCGATCCAGTGCAGGGCGGCTCTCCCGGCACGTTCGAGAGACCGGACCAGGGTGGCGTCGCCGGTCCACCGCTCGTACTCGTCGAGCAGGATGACGAAGAGAGGAGTGGAGTCGGCGCTACCGTAGTACGGCGAGTGTGGCTGCTCCTCGAATGCGGTCGTCTCCCCGTACCGCAGCTCGTGGAGGATCTTCCCGGGCTCCTCCTCGCGGAAGTCGTGCAGGACAGCCCCCTGTCGCACGGTGAGCATGCGTAGCGTCGTGGCGGCGAGGTCGGGCGCGAACGGCAGTGCCTGGATGCTGGTGAGGATGCTGTCCCGGCCGAAGATCGCCATGAACCACGGTAGACCGGCGGCGGGGATGGCGTGTCCGCGGCCGGTCAGCGGTGCGTAAAGCAGCGCGGAGAGGTCGGCCAGGCTGCGTCGGTAGGTCATTCCCAACGTGGGGGAGTCGCAGGTGAGGCGGGGTGCCTGCGCGAGCCAGCCGGCCAGGTCCTGCCGGATCTGCGCTCGGGATCGACCGGGTCTGCCCTCCAGGCTCTCCCGAAGGTCGCGCCCGCCCAGGCCCAGCGCCTGCACGTGCAGGTCGGTGGTCCATTGACCGTGCGGTTCGAGTCGAACGTGGTATGTCAGCCCCTGTTCGTCGACTCGGGCCGGCACGGTGGACGAGACCAGGGTCTCCCGGCGGAACGCTTCCCGCTGATAGCCGAGACGTAGGCGCCCGCCGTCGACCTGGGTGTAGTACGTCCCGCTCTTGTTCCGCACGTCCTTGATCTCGAAGAGGTCGGCGAAGTCGCTGTCGACGTCGATCCGGATCCGCAGGTCGACGGGCTTGGGTTCGTGGTTGATCACGGTCAGTTGCTCCGTGAAGCTTCCGCCGATGGAGCGGTCGCGAATGGCCGAAACACCGATGTCGACGAGTGGAGCGGGGAGGGTCGGGACGACGACCATGCGGCTCTCGAAGTACTCGACCTCCTCGACGGTGAGCGCGTTGACCCGCTCGTCGTTGATGGACAGGATCCATTTCGACAGGAATCGGGTGTCGAACGAGAAGAACCCGGTCGGGATGGTGGGGGACGCGTCGATGTCGCCCGTCTCCTCACTGACGACGAACGTGTTGCCGTCCAGCAGCCGGACGAGGCCGTCGCTCATGCCGCACGTCTCCGTTCGCGGCCGAAGTCCCGAGGGTGATGGGCTCCGGGCGGCGCCGGCATGAGCCGAACGAAGAGGCGGGCCAGCCGGACATCACCCGGCGTCGTGATTTCGTTGCGCAACCATGACGGGTACATCTGTGACTGGCCAGCCAAGATCCGGTCGAAGGTCGCCCGGCTGCCATGGAAGACACAGTCGGCCTTGCCTCCATCCCGAGAGACGCTGATATCGCCCCGTTCAATGGCCACGAACCAGCGGTCGACGCCCTGCTCGTGGGTGAGGTCGAACCGTATGGTCCCGGTGGCGTCCTCGAGGAGGGTTTCGTGCCCGCGACGGGCGAGGGATTGGAAGAAGCTCGTGGTGGGATTCGACATGTCCGCCTCCCTCCGATGCGTGCCGAGCCCGGATGAGCCGCGTACCCACCCTGACCCGGAACAAGGCCCTGCCGCATCACCCGGATCGGGTGGATTTGCCCGCGCCGCTCGCGGCCGCAGTCCAGGTTCATCCGTTCCGGGTGAGGCCGACCCACCCTGATGCGAATGATGCTGCTCTTGGTCCGGCGGATTGCTACGGGGGTGGTGCCATGTCGGAGGCGACCAGGAAGTTCTTCGAGGCGCTCGAACGACACGGCCACGAACGCCTGCTGAAGAAGACGAACGGCACCATACGGTTCGACCTCGAGCGTGACCACGAGGTCGACCACTGGTTCGTGGAGATCCGCGGCGGCGTCGTCCGGGTGTCACAGCAGAACCGTGCCGCCGACACCGTCATCCGCTCCGACGACGCCTTCTTCGACCGGATGGTCCGCGGCGAAGCCAAACCGCACCCGGCGTGGCTGAGGAACGACATAACGTTCAAAGGACAAATCCGGCTCGTCAGCTTGCTGGAGCGGCTCTTCGCGCCGCCGCCCAACGCGCGTCACCCGCGGATCGCCGCCCGGGACCGGGGGAGGCAGGGATGAAGACCGATCTCGTCAGAATCCTGGACGGCAACATCTTCGTGTTGAGCGACGGCAGCGGCGACATAGAGGCGACGCCCAACGTCCCGACCGGCTACTTCTCATTCGACACCCGGTTCCTCTCGCTGTGGCGACTGACCATCAACGGGGAACGGGTGAGCACACTGGCGATGGACGACCCGTCGTACTTCGAGGCGCGGTTCTTCCTGGTGCCCGGGGCCCCGACACACTACGTCGACGCCAAGGTCTCGGTGATCCGCGAACGGGCGGTGGCCGGCAGCTTCGAGGAGCGGTTGACAGTGCTCAACCATTCCGGGGGACCGGCCGAGTTCACCGTCCGGGTGGACGCCGGCTCTGACTTCAGCTCCGTGTTCATGGTCAGACAAGAACGCACGCCGGCCGGCCGGCTCTACCAACGCGTCGAGAACGGTCGCCTGCACCTCGGCTACGTGCGGGAGAAGTTCCGGCTAGAAACGGTGATCTCCACGACCGAGCCGGCGCAGGTCGACGAACAGGGGCTGACCTACCACATCCGGATCGAACCCCACGGGCAGTGGACCACCATGCTGCACGTCCGGGGGCTGGTGCTGCATCCCGACGGTCAGGACATGCGAAAACACCTGACTCCCCCCCGCCAGCAACGCGACACGGCAAGGCTCCAACACGACCTGCGGCAGTGGCTCGACAAGGCTCCGCAGCTGCACTGCGACTGGAAGCCACTGGAGCGGACCTACCAGCGCAGCCTGGTCGACCTTGCCGCGCTGCGGTTCTCGCCGCTGGCGCTACCGACCGAACCGCTGCCCGCGGCGGGCCTGCCGTGGAACGCCACCCTCACCGGCCGCGACCCCATCCTCACCAGCCTGCAGGTCCTGCCGTTCACACCGGACATGGCCGTCAACACCCTGCGGATGCTCGGCATCGACCAGGGCAGCGTGCTCGACGACTTCCGCGACGAGGAGCCGGGCAAGATCCTGCGCGAGTTCCGCTACGGCGAGCTGACCGCGTTTGAAGAAAATCCCACATCGCCCTACTTCGGCGCCGCCGACAGCACCCCGCTCTACGTCATCCTGCTCGACGAGTACGAGCGGTGGACGGGGGACGCCGCGGTGGTGCGCGAATTCGAGGACGAGGCGCGCGCGGCGCTGCACTGGATCGACGAGTACGGCGACATCATGGGCGACGGCTACGTCTGGTACCAACGCCGCAACGAGCGGACCGGGCTGGAGAACCAGTGCTGGAAGGAATCCCCGACGGCCATCTCGTTCCGGGACGGCCGGCTGCCCAGCCTGCCCCGGGCGACCTGTGAGCTGCAGGGCTACGCGTACGACGCCAAGATCCGCGGCGCGCGGCTGGCCCGCGAGTTCTGGCACGACCCCGCGTACGCCGACCGCCTCGAACGGGAAGCCGCCGACCTCAAGGAACGCTTCAACCGCGACTTCTGGATCTCCGACGGCGAGTACTACGCACTCGCCCTCGACGGCGACGGCCGCCAGGTCGACGCACTCTCCTCCAACATCGGCCACCTACTGTGGAGCGGCATCGTCGACGAATCCCGGGCACCGAAGATCGCCGAACACCTGCTCGGCCCCCGCCTCTTTTCCGGCTGGGGCGTACGCACCCTCGCGCAGGGGGAGGGGCAGTACAACCCGCTCGGCTACCACGTCGGCACCGTCTGGCCATTCGACAACGCCTTCATCGCCTGGGGGCTACGCCGCTACGGATTCCACCAGGAAGCCGGGCAGATCGCCGAGGGAATCATCGACGCGTCCCGGCACTTCCAGGGTCGACTTCCGGAAGCCTTCGGCGGCTACGACCGCGAGTTGACCCGGCACCCCGTCCAGGAACCCGCGGCGAACAGCCCACAGGCCCTGGCCACCGCAGCGCCCCTGCTGCTGATACGCACGCTGCTCGGCCTCGAGCCCTACGGCGATGATCTGGTGGTCACGCCGGCACTGCCCGAACGGTTCGGTCGCATCGAACTGCTCGACATCCCCGGACGGTGGGGCCGCGTCGACGCCATCGGCAGCGTGACATCCCAGGAGGCGAACGCGGCCGACAGATGAGCGTGGCGGCGTTGCCGCCGACCGATGCCAAGCACGACTACCTACGGCCACGTGAAAACTTGGCTCAACTGTCAAAATCCCTGAAACCAAGCGAACGCTAGCCCCGAACCAGCGCCAAGATTCACCACCTGGTACCTCGGCTCCCAGCAGCGTGGATGAGGTTTTCGGCAGGGGCAGGGCTGGCGAGCGCCCACCGCTGCTGTTCTGGGTCGCGAGTGCCGGTGGGCTGCCGGCGGTGCTCGCCTTCCTCGGCGCCACCGGTGCGGTTCATGGTGCCCTGTCCCGGGCCGACCTGTTCCTGCTCGCGGCGGTCGTGCTCTGCGGACTGGGATACGCCGAGGGCGGCGCGCTCGCCCGCGAGCTGGGCGGCGCCCGTACGATCTGTTGGGCGTTGCTGCTCGGCGAGACCGTCACCACGGCCTCGATCGCGGCGGCGTTGGTGGTGCTGGCCTGCGTCGTACTGATCCAACGCACCCGCAACAGCGGGCAGGCGTCCGAAGTGGGAAAGGCCTGACCCCGTACGTACCCGCCCGCTTCTCCGCCCTTGCCTGTGCACCTGGGCTGCTACCGGGCGACCGGCGGCGGCCGGGGCTATCCGTGTTCAGCCACCCGGTCCGGCTGCTCGCGCTGGGCGATGCCGTCGGCGGCGCCGAAGTAGCCGCCGAGCATCGCCTGGGCGGTCCGCCGGACGTCCAGATCCGAGGGGAGGAAGTGCGCGGAGTGCAGGGCCTCGTTGGTCTCCGTACCGACGAACAGCATGGCCGAGGGCAGCCGCTCGGAGAAGAAGGAGAAGTCGTCGGCGCCCAACGACCGCAGGGTAGTCGAGACCGAGATGCCCTGACCGGTTAGGTGCTCCGAGATCCGGCCGACCAGGGCGGGATCGTTCTCCAGCACCGGCTCCCCCTTGGTGATCACCACTTCGGCGTCGCAGCGATGGGCCCGCGCGACGTGCCGCGCGACGTCGGCCACCCGCTTGTGGACGAGCGTACGGGTGTTGGACTTGAGCGCCCGAATGGTGCCGGTCGCGCGCGCACTGCCCGGGATCACGTTCGCGGCGGTGCCGGCGGAGACCGACGAAACGCCGACCACCACCGAGTGCATGGGGTCGACCGAGCGGCTGACGATGCTCTGCAGCGCGACCACGATCTCCGACATCGCCAGCACCGGGTCGGCGGTCAGATGCGGATAGGCCGCGTGCCCGGAAGCGCCCTGGACCCGGATCTCGAACTCGTCGGCGGAGGCGTTCACGCCACCGGGCACACACGCCACTACGCCCGGGGCCAACGCCGGTTGCAGGTGCGCCCCGATCATCGCGACGCATTCCTCGACATCGAGCACACCGTGTGCGGCGATGTCCCGGGCGCCCGACGGGTACGTCTCCTCCCGCGGTTGCAGCACGACAAGTAGAGGCGTGGGGGCGCCCACCTCGTGGAGCACGCGCGCCACGGCGACCACGGCCGCCAGGTGCACATCGTGGCCGCAGGCGTGCATGACCCCCGGACGCTGGGACGCCCAGGGCACGCCGGTCAGCTCCACCACGGGCAGGGCATCCATCTCGCCGCGGAGGCCGACGCAGGGTCCGGGCCCGCCGACGCGGACGACGGCACCGGTATCCGCGACCTTGGTCGGAGTACTCGTCGCAGGCAGCACCGAAAGGACCATGTCGCGGGTTATCGACTCGTCACCGGAAAGGTTGGGCTGGCGGTGCAGCCGCTGCCGGAGTTCGAGGGCGGCCGGTAGGTGGCGATCGAGCGATTTCCAGATCTCGTGATAGTTACTCATCATCGGCCAGCCCGTATACGCGCTCGGCGTTGCTCCGGCCGATCATGGTCGCCACCCGGATCGCATCGGTGGTCGACCACTCGCCGGCGGCTACCCACTCGGCGAGTACGGCGGTGATGCCTCGACGCCACAGCCGTGCGCCGAGGAAGTGCAGTTCGGGTGGGCCCCAGGCATCGGACGAGTAGAGAATCTTGGCGAAGGGGGCCAGCTCCAGGCTCTCCCGGATCACCGCGGCGCTGGCCGCGCCGGTGTAGTTCACGGTGAGCCCGACATCCAGGTAAACATGCGGAAAGGCGTGGGCCAGAAAACCGGCGTTCCGGTGGAACGGGTAGCAATGCAGCAACATGAGCTTGGTGCCGGTCGGCTCGACCGCCTTGATCCAGCGGGTCAGCAGCAGCGGATCACAACGGTGCAGTTCGAGATCCGGGTCGCCGTACCCCGCGTGCAGTTGGAGCGGCAGGCCGGTACGCACCCCTTCCCAGAGCAACATGCGCAGCAGGACTGGATCGTCGACTCGGAACGGGCCGCTGGCCGCCGCGGTGGCGAGCCACCGGCCGGCGGCCTGGCGGATCTCGCTCTCCGAGGGGCAGTCGGGTTCGAAGTCGAACCCGTAGCGGTACGCGACGATCGACTTAAGGCCGACCACGCCGGGCTGCGCCTCGGTCAACGCCGTGACGAAGTCCCGGTGCAGGGTACTGGCGGTCGCCCCGGCCGCGACGGTTTCAAGCAGGGTCTCCAGCCGGAGTATCTCGCCGACCCGGCCGGTCACCTGATTGCGCAGCTGGTCCAGCGGGAGCAGCCGGCCGCCGTCCCATCCGGAGTCGACCAGCCAGTGGTCGACGCCAGCTCCACCGAGGAAGCGCCGGACGAGTTCCGCTTCCGGAAACGAGGTACGGCGGGTCCAGTACTCGTCGGCGGTGGCGTCCGGGTCGAGCCCGAGCCGGGCACCGCAGTGCCGGCGGATGGCGAAACCGACCTGCGAGTCGAACTGGGTCGTGCCGGCGGGGGCCGGGCGGTCCGACTCGGTGATGAGCTGCTCGAAATCGGCTCGGTCCGGGCTGGTCGCCAGCACCGAATGCACATGGTGGTCGATGAGCTGGATGGCGTCTAGCCGCTCGGCGAGTTCAGTAGACATCGGCGACCCGGTTGCACAGCTCGCGCTGGTCGTGGCCGGCGACCCGGGCCAGCTCCGCCTGTTTGACGGCCAGGTACGTCTCCCGCAGATCCGGGTGGAACCAGCCGGCGACAGTACGGTCGGCGGTCAGCTCCGCCAAGGCCTCCGAAAGGCTCTCCGGCAGCGCGGGCACCCCGACGAGTTCGGTCTCGGTAACCTCCTCCGGCCAGACCCGCGGCGTCTCGTAGCCGGCCTGGATGCCGTGCAGCCCGGCCCGGACGAGCGCCCCGATCACCAACCAGGGGTTGGCGGTGGCGTCGGCGGCGCGATACTCCAGGTTGAACTGCTCGGCCGGGACACCGTCGCCGATGGTGCTGGTCGGGCAGATCCGCAGCAGCGCCTCCCGATTGTGCTCGGCGAGGAAGATCCCGCCGGCGCTCCACCGGTGCGGCTTGAGCCGCAGGTACGACGACGGGCTGCCCGCCGTGATCGCGACAAGCGCCCGGGCGTGGGCCAGCATGCCGGCGGCGAACTTGCCGCCGATGGTGGATAGGCGGCCCGGCTGGTCGGGCGCGAAAAGTACCGGTTGGCCGGTCGCGGCATCACGCAGGGAGAGATGTACGTGTACGCCATTGCCGCTGCCGTCGGGATCCGGCAGCGGCGCGAAGGTGACCCGGCGTCCGTGCCGTGCGGCGAGGTCACGTACCACTTCCTTGAGCAGGATCGCGCGGTCGGCGGCGACCAGGGCGTCGCTCGGCCGCAGCGTGATCTCGAACTGATCGGCCCCGAACTCTGGCAGCCAGGTCTCCGGCTCCAGCCCGATCTGGCCGAGCAGCGTCACCAGGTTCGAGCCGAAGGGTTCCGCGCTGCGATACCGGGTGAAGGAGAACGGTGCGCTGCCCGCCGCCCCGGGGAGCATGAACTCGTGCTCGAACGAAGCCACGACCTCCAGTCCGGTGGCGTCCTTCAGATCGGCCAGGGCCGTCCGGGCGAAGGTGCGGGGGCAGCACGACCACCGCGTACCGTCCGGCAGCACCTGATCGGCGAGGTACATCAGGACCCCGGGCGCGTCGGCCGCTGCGGGAATCTCGATCCCGGACGACGCGTCGGGCAGCAGCCGCAGGTCACCGGTTGAGCCGAAGACGTTTGGTGCCAGGTCGCCGAAAGCGGTGAGCGCGAGATCCGCGGGAACCCATCCCACGCCCCGTTTCAGGACGGCGTCGTGTGCGTCGCGGGGAACAGCGCGTCCACGGGCGTGCCCGGTCAGATCACTGGTCGCGACGAACACTGTGGGCGCTGTGGTCATCATCCACCTCTTCATATTGGCGAGTCGGGCCGCCGTGTGCCCTTGAGCGGGCGGCGTCGGGGGCCGTCAGCGCTCAGGACAGTTGATACAACAGTTACAGTTCGGTGTCAACAAGCAAGACCGAAACACGGGTTTCATGTCGTGCTGGCATGCGGGTTACAGAAACCTGGATTCATGGTATTGCCGTAAGGAACGTTTCGCCCTACGGTGGCTGTGTCCGAGGAGCGGAAGAGGTAACACGATGACCAGAGCGGTACGGTTCGGGAACATCGCGGAGGCGGAGAGACTCGCCCGGCGCAAACTTCCGAAGGCGGTTTGGCTGGCGGTCAAGGCCGGCAACGAGCAGGGCTGGACCCTGGACGAGAACCTGGGCGCCTTCAATGAACTCGGGTTCTCGCCGCGGGTCTTCGACCGCCCGACCAGCTTCGACCTGCGGACCACGGTGCTCGGGATCAACGTAGAGTTCCCTGTCCTGGTGTCGCCGGTGGGAGCGCAGGCGATCCACCCCGACGGGGAGACCGGGGTTGCCCGAGCCGCCGCCCGCGCCGGCACCGCCATGGGGCTGAGCTCATGGGCATCCGACTCGATCACCGACGTCGCACGAGCCAACCCGAACACCATCTTCCAGCTTTACTGGGTCGGCACCAAAGACCAGATCGAGTCCCGCGTCGAGGCCGCCCGCGCCGCCGGCGCCAAAGCCCTGATCGTCACACTGGACTGGTCGTTCACCCCCCGCCGTGACTGGGGCGTGCCGCCGTCGCCCCCGTCGAACTTGGACCTGAAGACCATGGCGGTCCTGGCGCCACACGCCCTGTCTCGCCCGTTCTGGTTCGGTTCCTACCTGCTTCGCGGCCGGATCCCCGAACTCAAGGTGCCGAACCTCTTCGAAGCCGACCGGACTGTCCCGTACTTCGGCAAGGCCTGGGCGGACTTCGCGGCGACACCACCGCCCACCTGGCAGGACATCAAGTGGCTCCGCGAGCTGTGGGGCGGCCCCTTCATGGTGAAGGGAATCAACACGATCCGGGACGCCAAACTCAGCATCGACCTCGGCGCGGACGCGATCTCCCTGTCCAACCACGGCGGCAACAACATCGACGGCAGCCCGTCGCCGCTGCGCTATCTCCCCTCGGTGGTCGAGGCGGTCGGCGATCAGGTCGACATCATGGTTGACGGCGGCATCCGGCGCGGCTCCGACGTGGTGAAGGCGCTCGCGCTCGGCGCCAAGGCGGTCTTCGCTGGTCGGGCGCTGCTCTACGGTCTGGCGGCCGGTGGCACGGAAGGCGCCTACCAGGCCCTGGACATCCTGAAAGCTGGTATCCGGGAGACGCTGTTCGGCATCGGCCACGGCTCGATCAAGGAGCTGAGCCCCGACGACCTGATGGTGCTCAACCGCGACTTTTTCGTCCCGCCGGCCTGCTGACCCGGTCACCGGCCGGAAAGCCAGGTCATCCACCGCACCGCCGTCGACCCCCGGTCCATGGGAAGCGAACGAGGAAAGCAGATGTCGAAGCAGTCTGATCAGGCAAACACCGTCGCGACCTGGGATCGCGCCCGAACCGTCGTGCCCCGTGGGGTTTCCTCGGGACACCGGGTCGGCTGGCAGCAGGTGTTCGTCCGCGCCGCCGGCGCCTACCTCTGGGACGAGGACGGCAACCAGTACATCGACTATCTCAACGCCTGGGGACCGATCGTCCTCGGCCACAGCGATCGCCGCGTCAACCAGGCTGTTTTCGACGCGGTCAACACCTGCGACCTGACCGGGGTGGGACCGCAGCTGGGTGAGTACCAGCTCGCCGAGAAGATCTGTGCGGTGATGCCGTCCGCGGAGAAGGTCGCCTTCTGCACCTCCGGCACCGACGCGACGATGCACGCCGTACACCTGGCCCGCGCGGCGACCGGGCGGCTCAAGGTGCTGAAGTTCCACGGCTCGTACCACGGCTGGAGCGACCACGTCGCGGTCGGCGGTTCCCGCTCCGACCTCTCCAGCGAATCACCGCTGAACACGCCGAACGGCGGTGGCCTGCATCCGGCCGTGGTCGACGACGTGGTGGTCGTCGAGTGGAACGATTTCGACGGCCTCCGCGGGGCATTCGACCGGTACGGCAGCGAGTTGGCGGTCGCGTTTACCGAAGGCTACGTCCACAGCTTCGGCTGCGTTCCGGCGCAGCAGGGCTTCCTCGAACTGCTCCGCGAGCTCTGCACCAGCAACGGCGTCGTGCTGGTGTTCGACGAGGTGAAGACCGGGTTCCGCGCGGCGATCGGCGGCTACCAGTCGATTTGCGGGGTCACCCCGGACCTGACCGCCTTCGGTAAGGCGGTGGCCAACGGCTACTCGCTCGCCGGTCTGGCCGGCTCCAACGACCTGATGGGCCACCTCGGCGCCTACACGAAGACCGAAGCCACCATCGACGGAACCTACAACGGCTCCCCGTACGCCGTCGCCGCCGCCCTCAAGACGCTCGAGATCATGGAATCGGAGAACGTCTTCGCGACGCTCTACGGCCTCGGCACACGGATGCGCAGTGGCATCGAAAAGGCAATTGCCGAGGTCGGGATCGACGCCACGGTGGCCGGCCTCGGCTCCGAATGGTGCGTCTACTTCCGGCGGACGCTGCCGACCAACTTCCGTGAAGCCATGGAATCGAACAAGGAGCAGTACGCGCGTTACCACGCGTCGCTACTCGCCCAAGGCATTTTGGAACCCGCTTTCGTCACCGGCGACCGTCGGCTGAACGCGGCGACCACGGAGAAGGACATCGATCGGACGCTGAACTGCGTTCGGGTCGCCCTTGAGGCGGCTGCCAGCTAGCCGAACTCCCCCCGCGCCCCACTTAACTCCTAGGCAGGACAAATGCTTTCCTCAGCGCGCCCCTTTTCTGGAAGAAAAGCGGCTATTGCCCTGATTTCTGTGGTGGCCTTGACCGCCACCGCAGCCTGTTCCGATTCGTCAACCGATGCCGCAGCCAGCGACGAAATCGTCATCGGTTTCGCCCTGAGCCAGAGCGGCAACATGGCACCCTTCGATGTCGAACCCGGCAATGCCGCCCTGTTGCGCATCAACCAGATCAACGCCAACGGTGGAATCGCCGGCAAGAAGATCCGGGCCATCGTCAAGGACGTCCGCTCCAACCCGGACACGGTCGGTACCGCGGCCACCGAACTCATCGCGGAAAAGGTCAGCCTGATGGTGCTGCCCTGCGACTTCGATCTGAGTGCCCCCGGCGCGACGATCGCCCAACAGTCCCGCATCCCGGCCGTTTCGATCTGCGCGGGCGACCCCAAGATGGCCGATGCCAAAACCATCGGTGACTACGCGTTCTCCGCGAACGCGGGCAGCGATGTGGAGGGCGCATCGGGTGCCGCCTGGGGGTACGAGCAGGGCTGGAAGAGGGCCTACCTGCTGCAGGACGAGAGCATCGAGTACACCAAGTCCGCTGGGCGCTACTTCGAGGCGAAGTTCACCGAGTTGGGCGGCACGATCGTCGGGCGCGACGCCTTTCCCGGCGGCGACAACGTCAACATCAGCAGCCAGGCGCTGCGGCTGAAGAACCTCAGCCCGCGGCCGGACTTCGTCTACGTGGCGAGCTGGAACCCGGGCGCGGCCACCGCGATCCGGCAGCTTCGCGAGGCCGGCATCACCACCCCGGTCATCGGCCCCGCCGCGCTTGACGGCCAGAGCCTGCTCAACATCGTCGGCAACGCCGGGAACATTTACTACACGGCGTTCGCCTGCTACGTCTACTGCACCGGCCAGGACTCGCAGTCGCTGGGCAAGTTCGTGAGCGACTACGAGGCGGCGTACCGCGCCAAGCCCGCGTCGAGCTACGCGCTGCTCGGTTACAACATGGTCATCGCGATCGCCGATGCCCTTTCCCGCAGCGCGTCGCTGAGCGGCAGCGACGTCCGGGCCGCGCTGGTGGCGAGCAACCCGGTGGAGACGCCGATTGGCGACGTAAGGTACTTTTCCACCACCTGCCACAAGATCATCGACATGCCGATGGCGGTCATCAAGGTTGAACAGGGCAAGATGACCTTCGTCGCGCAGCAGCAGGCCGGCTCCGTCCCCAACGTGCAAGACAACAACTCCTGCGCGGGCTGAGCATGTCTTCGGCAACGACACGCCGGTCATCCGTACTGCGGATGACCGGCGGGGGGATCCACTTCGATGGCGTCAAGGCCGTCGACGGAGTCTCGATCACGGTCAACGGCGGTGAGGTCGTCGGGCTCATCGGCCCGAACGGATCGGGCAAGACCACGACGCTCAACCTGATCAGCGGCATGCTCCGGGCGACCATGGGCGCCATCGAGCTCGACGGCGTCGACATCACCCGGATGTCCATGCGCAAGCGGGCCCGGCTCGGCGTGATCCGTACGTTCCAGAGCGGACGAGTCTTCGGCCGGCTCACGGTCGCGGAGAACATCGAGGCCGCCGCGCTCGGCTCGGGGCTGCGCCGGGGCGAGGCGCGCCGGATCACCGCGGAGGTCCTCGACGAGCTCCGGCTCGGTGACGTCGCCGACCGGCACGCCGACAATCTCACCGCGGGTCGTATCCGCACCATCGCCATCGCCCGAGCCCTGGCCGGACGCCCGAAGTTCCTGCTCCTCGACGAGCCGGCGGCCGGGCAGAACGAATCCGAGGCCGTCGAGCTGATCAGCGCGATCAAGGCACTCGCGCAGCAGCGTAACTGCGGGGTGTTGCTCGTCGAACACGACATGTCAGTGGTGATGGGTACCTGTCACCGGCTGCACGTGCTGGACAGCGGCCGGACCGTGGTCGAGGGACCGCCGGGCGAGGTGCGTATCGACCCGCGGGTGATCGAAATCTACTTCGGAAAGCGGCAGTGACATGCTTCTGCAGGTCGACAACGCCTTCGTCCAGTACGGCACGTCAGTCATGGCCGTCCAGGGCCTGTCGCTGCACGTCGGCGAGGGTGAACTGGTCTCCTTGATCGGCCAGAACGGCGCCGGGAAGAGCACGATCCTCAAGGCCATCATGGGCCTGGTCCCACTCCACTCCGGCACCATCACCTTCGGCGGAGAGCGGGTCACACCCCGGACCTTCTCCACCATCAACAACCGGATCTCCTACGTGCCCGAGGATCGTGGCATCTTCGCCAGCCTCACAGTGGGCGAGAACCTGAAGCTTGGTGGCACCGTCCGCAAGGACAGAAAGGAGTTCAGCAAGGACCTGGAGCGCGAACTCGACCGCTTCCCGGTCCTGCGGAAGTACTGGGGCAAAGGGGCCAGCCTGCTCTCCGGCGGGGAACAGCAGCAACTGGCGATTGCCCGAGCTCTGCTGCTGCGACCCCGGTTGCTGCTGCTGGATGAACCGACGCTGGGGCTCGCCCCGATCATGGTGGATCTCATCTTCGACGTCATCGCGCAGCTCCGCGCAGAAGGCATGACCATCCTGATGGTTGAGCAGAACGCGGTCCGCACGCTCGAGGTGGCCGACCGGTCGTACATCGTCCAGGCACCGGGCCGGGTCCTCGGCTCCGGCACCGCGGGCGAGCTTGGCTCGATCGGGTCGGTCGTCGACTACCTCGGCTTCTCTCCTTCGGAAATTGAGTGATTCGCAATGGACTTCCAGTTCGTGGTAGCGATGCTCGGGCTCGGTGCCCTGTACGCGCTCCTGACGATCGGCGTGGCACTGCTGTTCGGGATCCTCGGCTTGATGAACTTCGCCTACGGTGAGGTCACCATGGCTGCCGGCTTCGCCATGTACTTCTTCCGGGATCAGCCCTGGCCGGTGGCGGTCGGGATGGCCATCCTGATCGCCGTGGTGGTGGCCGTACTCAGCGAGAAGCTAGCCTTCAAACCACTGCGCAACGCCGATCCGGTGACCCTGATGATCGCGTCGTTCGCGGTGAGCCTTGCCCTGCAGAGCCTGGCCCGGATGACGGTCCTCCCCCGGACGGAAGGCGTTCCCCCCAACGAGTTCCTGAGCCGCCGGATCTCCCTGCTCGGCGCAGAGGTCAGCATGCTGGACCTGCTCACCGTCGCGCTCTGCGGCACCGCGATGCTCGCCTTGGCCGTCCTGCTCAACCGCACCACACTGGGCATCCAGCTCAGGGCGGCGGCGGAGAACTTCCAGATGGCCAGGATTCTCGGGGTCAAGGCGAACCTGGTCGTCCCGAGCGCCTTTGTGATCACCGGGGGGCTGGCCGCGATCGGCGCGGCGGTGCTGGTGTGGCGCCAGGGCGCGGTCTCGGCCGAGATGGGGCTGCAGCCGATGCTGATCGCGGTTATCAGCGCGGTGGTCGGCGGCATGAGCAGCCTGCGCGGTGCGGCCCTCGGGGGGTTCCTGCTCGGCGCGGCGACGTCGATCCTTGAGGCGCTGCTGCCGACCGGGCTGATCGCGTTCCGGGACGCCTTCCTCTTCACCGCGGTCATCGCGGTGCTCGTGGTCCGGCCGAGCGGTCTCCTCTCCGGCGCGAAGGTCCGAGTGTCATGACCGCAGCCCGTATCTGGCGTTGGTGGCAGACACCCATCCTGCTCGCCGCCCTGCTCATGGTCACGGCTGGCGTCGGCGGAGTCGGCGGCGTCGCAATCTCGCGGGTGGCCACGCTTACCCTGATCTCGGTGGTCTTTGTCGCGGGTCTGTCGATCTTCTCGGGGAACTCCGGCATCATGTCGTTCGGCCACGTCGCGTTCATGGCGATCGGCGCGTACACGACCGCGTACCTGACCATCCCGACCGGGCTCAAGGCGGCGTTGTTCAGCGATCTGCCGGGGTCACTGCGCTTTCTGGCGGAGGTGCAGACCGGGTTCATCCCCGCGGTCATCATCAGCGGCGTGGCGGCCACCGTGCTCGGCGCGGTGACCGCGCCGGTGGTGGCCCGGCTCACCGGACTGCAGTCGGGCATCGCCACGCTGGCCCTGCTGATCGTCGTATTCAACGTCCTGAACAGCTGGACCGACGTGACCCGAGGTTCGTCCAGCATGATCGGCATCCCGCAGCACACCACGCTGCCGCTCGTCCTGGCCATTGCGGTGCTGGCGGTCGTGGTGGCGTGGGCGCACCGGACGTCGCGCAGTGGCCTGCAGCTCCAAGCGTCCCGGGAGGACTACTGGGCGGCGACCGCATCCGGCATCGCGGTCGGTCGGCATCGGGCCATCGCCTGGTTCCTCAGCTCGTTCCTGTGCGGGGTCGCCGGTTCGCTCTACGCCGGATTCCTCGCCACGTTCAACGTGCGATCATTCTTCCTGACCGCGACGTTCGCCTTCGTGGTCATGGTAGTGATCGGCGGATACCTCTCCCTCAGCGGCGCGGTGATCGGCAGCCTCGCGGTCAGCGTGCTTCAGGAAGGGCTACGCCGGCTCCAGGACGTGCAGATCGCTGGCGCGGCGCTGCCGGCCGGCGTGGCGGACCTGATCCTCTCGGCGATCTTGCTGGTGGTGCTGGTCAAAGCGCCGTACGGCCTGCTTGGGGTCCGGGAACTGCGGCTGCCGCGCCGCGCCGGCCGGGCCGGTACGGCTGCCCCCGCGCAAACACCCGCACCGGAAAAGGCGAAACTGGAGGTCTGACCGAAAGCCCAACGGGCTGGCCACCGATGGCGGCCAGCCCGTTATTCGGGTTCGAGGACCGATTCGACGAGCTCCAGGCGCTCCTTGCCGGCATCGCCCAGCCGCTCGGCGGCTGCGGCGACGACGCTCTCGGTGAGCGCCATCGCCGCGACCAGAGAATCGAAGGCGGAGGCCGACTCGACCCGGGTGGGCAGCACCACCTTGGCGGTCTTCGCCACCGGGGACAGCCAGTTGTCGGTCATCAGGCAGACCGTCGCCCCCCGCTCGGCCATCCCTTCCGCGAAATGCAGGTTCGCCTCGGTGTAACGCCGGTAGTCGAACATCAGGAAGACGATACTGGGGCTGGCGTCGGCGATCGTGGTCCACCGCTCCATCTCGTTCGGACCGACCAGCTGGACGCCGCCACGGAGCAGGCGCAAATGCAGGGCCAAGTACTCCGCGAGCACCCGGCTGAACCGGCCGCCGGCGACCCGGACCTGCCGGTTCGGGTCGCACAGCAGCTTGACCAGCTTGTTGAACTCCGACTCCGGGACCTCGGCGTACGACAGCTCCAGCATCTTGGCGAACGCGGCCTGGGTTTCCCGCAGGATCCCGCGCGGTGACGCGTGGGTCTTTTCCGCGTACTGCTTCAACGGCGACCCCAGCTCGCCGTGAAGCTCGTGCACCAGAGCCCGCTGGAAGGCGGGGAAGCCGGCAAAGCCGAGCCGGGTGACGAAGCGGACCACGGTAGGTGCGCTCACCCCGGCTGCCTTCGCCAGATCGGCGACGGTGGTCAGTCCGGCGGTCGGGTACTGCGCCAGCAGGGCTCTGGCGACCTTGCGCTCGCCGTTGCTCAACCCGTCCATCGCGCCCAGAAGCAGCTTGCGCACCGAAGCGTAGCCACCGGGGATCTCACTCATGCGATAAACCTATCGATCATCGGATGTCCTTGACACTGCGGATCACCGTCTGGCTACGACATATGCGGGTACCGGTAGCTGGTCGGGGGCACAAAGGTCTCCTTGATGGACCGAGGGCTGATCCATCTCAGCAAGTTCGACGCGGCACCGGCTTTGTCGTTGGTGCCGGACGCCCGGCCGCCGCCGAACGGCTGCTGGCCCACCACGGCACCGGTCGGCTTGTCGTTGACATAGAAGTTGCCGGCGCTGTAGCGCAGCCGCTCGGTCGCCCGGGCGATCACCTCCCGGTCCGTGGCGATGATTGCCCCGGTCAGCGCGTACGGCGAAGTGCTGTCGATCAGGTCCAGCACCGGGTCGAACTCCGCGTCGTCGTAGACGTAGACGGAGAGGATCGGGCCGAAGAACTCGGTGGCGAAGTACTCGTGCCGCGGGGTGCCGATCTTCAAGATCGTTGGGCGGACAAACAGCCCCACGGAATCGTCGTAGGTACCGCCGGCGAGCACTTCGACATCCGGGTCGGCATGCGCCGCGTCGATGACCGCGCGGTGCCGGGCGAACGCCCGTTCGTCGATGACGGCTCCGAGGAAGTTGCCGAAGTCGGTCACGTCACCCTGCCTGATCTCCTCGGTCTCCTTGATCAGCTCCGGGTTGAGCCGCTCCCACACACTTCGGGCGATGTACGCGCGCGAAGCCGCAGAACACTTCTGGCCCTGGTACTCGAAGGCGCCGCGGATCAGTGCGGTACGTGCGACGGCAACGTCTGCCGAGGGCGCAACCAGGACGAAGTCCTTGCCGCCGGTCTCGCCGACGAGCCGGGGGTAGGTCCGGTACGTGGCGAGGTTCTGGCCCACCGCCTGCCAGAGCCGCTGAAACGTAGTGGTCGAGCCGGTGAAGTGGATGCCGGCCAGGTCGCGGTCGTTCAGTACGACGTCGGAGACCACGAGGCCGTCGCCGGCAAGCATATTGATGACGCCCGGCGGCAACCCCGCCTCGGTGAGGAGCTCCATCACGAACTGAGCCGCGACCTGCTGGGTGGGGGACGGCTTCCACACCACCGTGTTTCCCATCAGCGCCGGTGCCGTCGGCAGGTTGCCGGCGATCGCGGTGAAGTTGAACGGCGTGATGGCGTACACGAAACCTTCGAGCGGGCGGTGGTCGGTGCGGTTCCACACCCCTTCGCCGTTGGCTACCGGCTGCTCGGCCAGGACCTGCCGGGCGAAGTGTACGTTGAACCGCCAGAAGTCGATCAACTCGCAGGCGGCGTCGATCTCGGCCTGGTAGCAGGTCTTCGACTGCCCGAGCATGGTGGCTGCGACCAGCCGGGCCCGCCACGGTCCGGAGAGCAGCTCCGCCGCCCTGAGGAACACCGCTGCCCGATCGTCGAACGAGAGGGCTCGCCAGCCCGGGGCGGCCCGCTTCGCGGCGGCGACCGCGGCCCGCGCCTCCGCCTCGGTGGCGTTACGCAGTACGCCCAGCACGCTCTTGCGCGCGTGCGGCTGCCGCACTTCGATCGCCGTACCGGTCCCGGTGACCGCTACCCCTTCGATGAAGTGCGGCAACTCCATGGGTGCAGCCGCCAGGTCGCGCAGGGCGTCTTCGAGCTGCCGCCGTTGCGGGCTGCCCGGCGCGTAGTCGAAGACCGGTTCGTTGCGCGGGGTGGGCACTTGGGTGATGCCGTCCATCGGGTCGTTCCTCGCGTGTGGGCGGCCGATACTCGTCCGCGTTGACGTAATTCCTGTTACATGCTAACCATAGCGTGCCAAGTTTGGAAAACTCGTTAGCTAGGGAAGGTGGACTCATGGAGCACCCGCGGCAGGCAGGTCAGCGATGAGCGGCGCCCCAACCGTGGCCGCGCCCGCATCCGAGCAGCACATCGCCCAGACGGAGCGGTACGCCGCGCACAACTACCACCCCCTGCCGGTCGTCATAGCGGAAGGCGACGGCGCCTGGGTTACCGACGTCGAGGGCCGGCGATACCTCGACTGCCTCGCCGGCTATTCGGCGCTCAACTTCGGCCACCGCCCGGCCCGGCTCATCCAGCGGGCACACCAGCAGCTCGACCGGCTCACCCTGACCAGCCGAGCCTTCTACAACGACCAACTCGGACCGTTCGCCGAAGCTTTGGCGAACCTGACGGGCAAGCAGATGGTGCTGCCCATGAACAGCGGTGCGGAGGCCGTCGAGACGGCGATCAAGGTAAGCCGCAAGTGGGGCTACCAGGTCAAGGGCGTAGCGCCGGGCGCCGCCAAGATCCTGACGATGCACGGCAACTTCCACGGGCGGACCACCACCATCGTCAGCTTCTCTGACGATGGCGTGGCGACCGCGGATTACGGGCCATTCACCCCCGGCTTCCGGTCGGTTCCGTACGGTGACATCGACGCGGTGGCTCAGGCCATCGACGAGAACGTGGTGGCCGTACTCTTCGAGCCAGTCCAGGGCGAAGGCGGCGTAGTGCTGCCGCCGGACGGCTTCCTGCGGAACCTACGCACCCTGTGCACGCAGCACGGCGTACTAATGGTCGCCGACGAAATCCAGGCCGGCCTTGCCCGGACCGGGCGTACCTTCGCCTGCGACCACGAGGATGTCGTACCCGACATCTACATCCTCGGCAAGGCGCTCGGTGGCGGCATCTACCCGATTTCCGCAATCGCCGCGGACACCGACATCCTCGGTGTGGTGACGCCGGGTTCGCATGGCTCGACCTTCGGCGGCAACCCGCTCGCGGCGGCGATCGGCACCGAGGTGGTTGCCACGCTACAGACCGGCGAATTCCAGCGCCGGGCCCGCATTCTCGGCGAGCGCTTGGCGGCGGGGTTGGCGCCACTGGTCGGCTCTGGAGTGATCGCCGTCCGGGTCCGGGGTCTCTGGGCCGGCGTCGACATCGACCCGGCCCTGCTGACCGGCCGCCAGGTTTGTGAGCGTCTGCTGGCGCGCGGCGTGCTGGCCAAGGACACCCACGGTTCAACCATCCGGCTCGCGCCGCCACTCGTCGTCACCGAGCAGGACATCGATCACCTGGTGGCCGCGCTGACCCACGTCATCGGCTCCGCCCGCGCTACGGCCATCGTCGCAGCAACCCGCTGATCGCCGGGGCACGTCACACCAGTCCGGAATCGACCCCCCGGCGGACGGCAGCCGCTTTTCGAGCTAGCGCGGGTGCCACCAATCGAGTGGAAGGAAAACCAATGTCACGCATCATTGTCGTCGGCGCCGGTAGCGCCGGCTGCGTCGCCGCCGCCAAGCTGGCGAGCAACACCGACCATCAGGTGCTCCTGCTCGAAGCGGGCCCGGACTGGAAAGGCTCGGTGACCGAGAAGGCACTCGCCTCGGTCAACTGGCTCGACGCGATGGGGGCGCCGGAGGCCTTCTACCCCGATCTTCTGGCCACCCGATTGACCGGGGCGAAGCTCAGCCAGTACCACCGGGGCCGGGGCGTTGGCGGATCGGCGTCGGTCAACGCCATGCTGGCCCTTCCCGGCCTGCCACGCGACTACGACCGCTGGGCCGGCGAATACGGCCTAACTGAGTGGTCGTGGCAGTCCGTGGCGCCCTGGTTCGACAAGCTGAAACCCGGACTGATCGCCTCGGACCGGGCCGGATACTCAATCATCGACGCCGCCCTCGTCGACGCCGCGACCACCTTCGGCCTGCCGAACGACGTCGACACCTACACCCCAGACGACGGCGGCGGGGCGCTCTGGCGGAATGCCACCCCCGCAGCCCGCCACTCCAGCCTCGAGGCATATCTCGAACCGGTCCGCGACCTACCGAACCTGCAGGTGCGGCCGGACAGCAAGGTGGATCGCCTCGAACTCCGCGACGGCTCGGTCACCGGGGTCTTCCTCTCCGACGGCGCCCACCTGGCCGCGGACGAGGTCGTCCTCTGCGCCGGCACCTTCGAGACACCGGCGATCCTGTTGCGCACCGAGGGCTACGAGCGGGCCGGCGTCGGCAAGGGCCTGCAGGACCACCCGGCCGCCTCGGTCTTCCTCTCACTCAAGCCGGAATTCCGCACCGGTGACCCGGCCGCCCCATGTATCGGCGCGGTCCTGCGCCTCTCCTCCAGTGTCGGCACCGGTGACATCCACCTGCTGCCGATGTACGGCACGCTGGGCGAGACCAACCCGCCATACCAGGGGCTGATCATGGCCGCGGTCATGGCGGTGACCTCCACCGGCGAGGTCCGGCTCAACCCCGACCACCCGCAAGGTCCGCCGATGATCGCAGAGAACATGCTCTCCACCGCCCAGGATCAGCTGGTCATGCGCGAGGCGATGACCTACGTCGAACAGGTACTCAACACCCGCCCCTTCACCGACATGGTCGAGGCCGCCTTCGTCGACGCCACCGGCACCCCGCTCTCCGCCCTCCGGGACGACGCCTTCTACCGGCAGTGGCTGCGGACCTCAGTCGGTGACTACTTCCACGCCGTGGGTACGGCCCGAATGGGCGCGGCTGAAGATCCACTCACGGTCGTGGACCAGCAGGGCCGGGTGCACGGGCTACGTGGGGTACGAGTGATCGACGCATCGATCATGCCGGAGGTACCGAGCGCCAACACCCACCTCCCGGTGGTCATGGTCGCAGAGCGGCTGAGCGAGGTGCTACTCACGGATCTCGCGAGCCCGGCGGACAAGCCGAAGTAACCGCCGCCGCGCCCGGCCTCGCCCGCAGGTTCCACGACGAGGTCCGGGCGCGACTGCCGTCGGTGCGCTCACGAACTCCAGCCGCCCGCTGACTTGCAGGCCCGAGACCGCTGCAGGCTACAGGGCTATCGGCGCACAGGACCAGCTTGTTTTTTAACCTTCGGCTCTCTGGCCTGATGTTTCGCGCTGTCGTGGGTGGACACGAAGACGGCCTTCGGTGATCATGTCGTCTCGCCAAAGAAGAACATGACTCACAACCGAAGGCCGTGA
>NZ_JBDPMC010000056.1:0-43822 GCF_039871625.1 Micromonospora sp. B11E3
CAAGCAGTTCCGGGCGGTCGCGACCAGGTACGACAAGCGCGACTACATGTACCGGGCCACCGTCGACATCGCCACGATGAAGATCTGGCTACGCGACCTCACCCAAGATCGACGAGACACGGCCTAGCCGCGAGCGTCCTTTGGGCGACGCGCGCGTTCGACCAGGCTCTCGGACGTCCGGCGCTGCCGATGTGAGGGCGTTCGAGGGGGCGGACGCGCAGTCTCGGGTAGCTATTTGGTGCGAATGCCGGCCAGCATGTGCATGGCGAGGCGCTCCTTGTCTGCGAGTTCGGTGAGGGTCTTCGAGGCGCGGGTCAGGTGGTCGGGATTGCCGGTTTCTCCGGCGGTCGCGATACGGCGGGCGACCTCGGTCCATAGTGGGGCGATCTCGGCGTACGCCTGGTGACCGAGGTGCAGGTTGTCGTCGTCGACGATGGTGGCGCATTCGGCGAGGAAGTCGCGGTACATGTTGCGAAACAGGGCGCCACCGGTGCCGCCGCGTTCCATCAGCGTCGCGGCCAGCGGGAGGTCGCGGGACGGGTCGCTTGAGCGGTCCAGCCACCGCGCCACCTGTCGGGCCGCCTTGCCGATGCCTCGGTGGCCGAGGTTGGCGATGGGTGGGTTGAGGAAGGCGTGCGCGTTGCTGCGGATGGCCGCCCGGATGGCGTCGCCCAGGTCGGGTCGGGTGGCGGGGCCTGCGATGGTGTAGGAGAGGTTGCGGGCGGTCATCGGTCCGCGTGCGCTGCGGGCCCGTTCCAGGCTGTTCAGCGTGGTCGTCACGGCGCCGCCCTGCTGCGCGGTGTCAACCAGATACGCATGGGTGTCGTCGTAGCCGTACATCGCGACGTTGTGGGCCCCGAAATGGATCTTCGTGGTGAAGTAGTCCAGGTGGTAGGAGTCCAGTTGCAGGCCGACCGGCCGCCCGGCGTCGAGTGCGGCGGCGACGTTGCGCCAGGCCTTGTGGGGCGAGGCGGTCTCCTCGATGCGCAGACTCAGGCCGAGCCGGTCGGCCAGAGTCCGGGTGATCGCGGTCGGCTTGGTACGGCCGCCGATGAACGGGAAGTCCATGCTCTTGGCGTCCCAGTAGACGAAGCTCAGGCCTTCGCCGAGGCCGAAGAGCATAGGTTCGGACAGGTTGATGCCCTCGTGGCGCAGCAGGGCGCCGAGCGTGGTGGTCTCGCAGTGCCGGCCGGCGGGGAAAGCCACACCCTCAATGATCATTTGGTTCCTTGGGCTGTTGGGCGGACGGGGGCCGGACGGCGAGCAGACAGCCCGGCAGTTTCCCGGCCGATCGTCGCGGTCGGCCGGGGTGGACGCGCCACGGGCACGAACGACTCCCACGGGTAGCCAGCCTGGCACGCGTCCCGGCTCGGCCAGCACAGCCCCCAACCGCCCGGCGAGCTCGTCGAGCCGGGCCTTCTGCGCGGCCATCCGTTCCCGGTGCCGCCCGAGAGTTCGACTGCGGCGTGCTACTCGTACTCCTGCCCGCACCGGGCCAGTTCCGCGAGATCGGCCCAACCGAGGGGGCCGATGGTGTACGCGCCCGGCTCCGGTTCGTTCACGAGCGGCACGACGGGGCCAGGAACCGGCTTCCGTAAACCGTCGTCTTCGCTCCAGCCGCCCAGGGCTCCGGCCATCCCGCATTCCAGGTACGCCTGTGGGTCGAAGTTGTACCAGCGGATGTCCGTGGCGCGCACACCTCCTGCCGGCCGGGGGGCGTCAATGCCGAGCCGGGCGTACTCGTCCAGCGGTCCCTGATCGGCGAAGTCGGCCAGGTCCGCGATCTGAGACAGCACGATGGCTTCCCAGTCGGCGTACGACGTCGGTTCGTCCGTGTAGCGAAACGAGGCGGAACGCCACGAGGCCTGCAGCGGAGCCGGCTCGACCATGCCCGCCGCCACGACCATCGCGGCAACGGTATCCAGGTCCAGCGAGACCCGATCCGACAGCGGCCGGGCAACCCGCCACCACGCACGCAGGAACACGTCCAAACTGCGCGTGGCGGCGTTCATGCGTTCGCCTGCTGAGACAAGGCGCCGGTAGAGGTCGCGGTTCGTGCGGCAGACCGGCCCGGGTGGCCCGTCGACCCAGTAGGTCTGCTTGTGCACCACACCAGACTCCAGCACCAGGACCTTCGCCAGCGCCTCGACCCGATCAGCGAAGGTGCCCATCCGGGCCCGGTTGCCGTTGTCGTCCTGCCGCCAGAGCTCCCACACAGCCACGGCAGCCACCGTAGTCGTGGCCTCTCTCCGGCGAGCAGCCACATCCGCTCTCGCCGTGGACCGGCCGTACGCCGCCAAGCGTTCCGTCACAGATGGCGACTATCGGCCGTCCTCCCACCGTGCGGCCGCCCACGCCCGCTCGAACTCGTCGCGATCGATTTCCTGGTCTAGCAGTTGCGGATCGAAGAGGTCGACGACCGGCGGATTGAAGGGCCAGTCCTCGGCGTCGGTCTTGATCGCGGTCCCGTCCTCGGCTACCTGCACCTGCCGGATGCGGCGACCGTCGGGCCCGATCTCCATCAGATACGTCGCAGGGTCCTCGCCGTTCCACGCCTGACGCAGGAACACCACCTGCCGGTCGGCGGATGCACCGAAACCAGGCAGCGCGCGCTGCCTGTCGCGCGTGGCGCGGAGCTCGTCCAGGCCAGCGGGAACCGCCGAGGCACCGATGTCCACCTCGTCGAGCTCCCAATCCTCGGCCCGTGCGACGGCGGCCGGATCGTCGACGACCTCGACCTCGGCAAAGGTTTCCCGCACCTCGCGGACCGACCGGGCGTGGATCCACCACCACAGGCCGCCCATGCCGTAGCCAGGTAGAGGTTGCCGAAGACCTGGTCGCGGATGCGCACCGGCAGTCGTGGAGAACGAGGTACCGCTGCTTGGACATCGGATCAGCATGCCTGGCCGCCGCTCGCACGCGTCGACTGGGCGGTCAGTCGCTGCTGCCGTCCGGTCGCCGCCCGGGAGCGGGTCCGGAGCCAGGCGGGTCCACAGGACGACACCGTCCGGCGTGATGTTCCCCGTCCCGGTGTGTAGACGCTCCTGCCCTGGAGGATCGGATGTCCACTCATCGACAGATCCGGATGCCGAGGCCGGCTGCGTTGCCCGTTGTCAGCCTGCGGGTGCCGGCTCGGTGGGCCGCGGCGTGAAGAAGCGGATGATGTCGTCGGCTGCGGTGGGGGACAGCATCATTGCCTGGACTCGTGCGGACATCTCGGCGATCGGGTGGATTCTGGTGAACATGGCCTCCTCGTACGTCTGGATCGCCGAGTCGGGGTCGGCGGGGTTCGTGGCGAGTTCGGCGGCGAGTTCGGCGGCGTCGAGCATGGCTTGGTTGGCGCCCTCGCCGACCGGCGGCATGAGGTGCGCGGCGTCACCGATGAGGGTGATGCCCGGTTGGTGGGCCCAGCGTGTGCCGGTGGGCATCGCCTCGATCCTGCGTGGGGCCGGCGGGCTGTCGCCGGCTTCGATGAGTGCGGTGAGGCTGGGGTCCCAGCCATCGAACATGTTGAGCAGAGCGCGCTTGCTGCGGTAGGTGTCCAGAGGGCGATCGTCCGCGCGTAGGGAGATCCCGACTCGGATGCTGCCGTCGCCGAGGCGTTGCGCTGCCAGGATCTGGTTCACGCCGATGCACCAGAGGTTTCCGGGGCCGACCAACTCGGCGAGATCCGGGTGGCGCCGGTCGACGTTGCTGACGTTGAGCTCGACCAGAGTGGCCACGGAGGACAGTGTCGCGTCGGTCAGCAGCGACCGGACGACCGAGCGTGCGCCGTCCGCGCCGATGAGGACGTCGCAGTCGGCGCTGTGGCCGCCCTCGAACGTCAGCCCGAAGCCTCCGTCGGGTCGTGGCGTTGCCGCGACGAGCCGGTGCTGCCAGGCCACCGCGTCGCCGGGGAGCGAATCGAGCAGAAGATCACGCAGTGTGCTGCGGTCGATCTCGGGGCGTCCGGAGAATGAGCCGGGTTGTGGCTTGTGGTGCACGAGGGTGCGTCCGGCCGGGTCGAGGATGCGATGTTCCTCGCCTTCCGGCCGTGCCGCGGACCGGAATCGGCCGGCGAGGCCAGCATCGGCCAGGGCCCGTTGTCCGGACTCGGGGTGCAGGTCGAGCGATCCGCCCTGTGGTCGCGCGGATCGGCTTGCCTCGCGTTCGTACACCACCGCGTCGATGCCGTGCCGGCGCAGGATTCGGGCCAGCGTCAGGCCGCCGAGGCCACCACCGGCAATCGCAATTCGCATCATCATCTCCGTTACCGTACGGTGTATGTCATGGAGACGTCGTACGGTAGCGCACCGCTGCCCGTCTGGGAACGGCCCGAGCCTCAGCCGCGGGCGGCGCCGGTGCCGCTGAGCCGCGCGAAGATCGCCGCCACGGCGATCCGGATCGCCGACGCACACGGCCTCGACGGGCTGTCGGTGCGCAAGATCGCCAAAGAGCTCGGCGTCGGTCCGATGCGGCTCTACGACTACGTGATCAACAGATCCGAACTGCTCGATCTGATGGTCGACGCCGTGTACGCCCAGATCGCCGAGGCCGGCCAGCACTCCGGGTGGCGCGCCACGGTGCTGGCCATCGTTCACCGGACCCGCGATGCCGCTCTTGATCACGAATGGTTCGTCGACCTGCTCGGGGCAAGGCCACATTTGGGACCTCACGCGCTCGCCGTGGGCGAATCGACCGCGGCGGCGCTCAGCCAGGCCCCTGGCGTGCGCGGCATCGACGATCTCCAGCGGGCCTTGGGCGCCCTCAACGCGTTCATCGTCGGAGCGCTCCGCAGGGAGATCACCGAGCGACGCACCGCCCGTTCAACCGGCACCGACGTGTCCGCTTGGCAGGCCACCCTCGGGCCCTACCTGACACGCATGCTCGAAACAGGCCGCTACCCCACCGTCGCCCGGCTCGTCATCGACGGCGCCCACCTCAACGCCGAGGAAACCTTCCACCACAACCTGATCACCATCCTGGACGGCATCACCAGCCATCCCCACACGTGACCTACTGCTCGCAGGGCGGTACCGGCCGAACACCGGTACACCTCGGTCAGACATCCGGATCTTGCTGCCGCCGACCGTGCGGTCATGTAGCTCGACGCCGTCTGTCGGACGCGGTGGCGATCGCCGGGTCAGCGGATCGTGGCGGTGAGGCGTTGCAGGGCGGCGTGGGCGGGTGGGCCCCAGGTGGGCTTGCCGCCGGGGCGGCCGTGGACGCCGTCGTCGCCGATGAGGATGCCGCCGAGGGCGCGTGCCATCGCCCAGCCTCGGGCGCGGCGCGTGGTGGCGGTGTTCGGGGTCGGCTGGTAGGCCGCGTGGAAGTGGTCGGTGGTGTCGTCCGATAGCAGGAGCCACACGGCGGCGAGGTCGTATGCCGGGTCGCCTGCGCAGAGGTCGCCGAAGTCGATCACGCCGCAGAGGGTGCCGTCGGCGGTGAGGACGTTGGCCGGGTGCAGGTCGGCGTGAAGCCACAGCGCCGGGCTCGTCCATGGAGGCGCGGTGACCGCGTCGTGCCAGACGGCGCGGACGGCGTCCGGGTCGTCGATCAGCCCTCGCTCGGTGGCGGCGGTGACCGCCTTGGCGAATCCCTCGGCGTGGTCGGCCAGTGGCCCGCCGCGGTCCCGGCCGGTGGGCGCGTCGCTGGGGGCGGGTTGGTGAAGAGCCGTCAGGAAGGTGGCCAAGGATTCGGCCGCGTCGGAGGCTCTCGTGACGGGGCCTGGTCGGCGGGTGTGCCCGGAACCCAGGTGGTGACGAGCCAGGGCCGAGGGAACCGCTCGGAGGGCTCGCCGAGTCGCTGCGGGACGGGGGTCGGCAGCGGAAGGCGCGGGGCCAGCGTGGGCAGCCAGGAGTATTCCTTGCGTAGCAGCGCGTCCGCGGACCCGGTGGCCCAGGGTAGCCGGACAGCCAGGTCGTCACCGAGCCGCCACAGTTGGTTGTCCCATCCACGCGCGCCCAGCCGGACCGGGCGGTCGGCGAGGTCGGGGTGCTGGTCGCGGACCAGATCCCGGACCAGCTCCGCCGTGATCTCGATCTCGACGTGGGTCATGCAGAGCAACAGTAGTCCCGTAGGACCGCCTGGCCATGCGGCAGCGGGTCGACGTCGACTACTGCTCACCCCGGTTCGTGCCGCGCTTCGTCGGGGTCGAGGCCGGCCATACCCTGACCCGTCTCCGGGTCCCACGGAACCGACTCGTGGTCGTGGACGATGACCCATCGTCCGTCGCGCCTGCGG
Source organism: Micromonospora sp. B11E3 (assembly GCF_039871625.1). Taxonomy (NCBI): domain Bacteria; kingdom Bacillati; phylum Actinomycetota; class Actinomycetes; order Micromonosporales; family Micromonosporaceae; genus Micromonospora; species Micromonospora sp. B11E3. The sequence continues at coordinate 6,223 of NZ_JBDPMC010000056.1, forward strand.
CATACGAGGGTGGCGCGCACCCACATGGAGACCTCCTCGCCTGACCGCAATCTCCCGGTCACGTGGTACAGGAATGCGCAGTACCCGAGGTCACCGTCGGCGTCGACATGAAGGTCTCGAACGTCGTATCCGGGCCCGTGGGCGTACCCGTCGAACCATGCCTCGGTCTGAGGCGCCACCTGGTCGGCGCCCTGCAGTCGCAGCGGGGGCAGGACGTTGAAGGCGAGCACGTCTGCGGCCTGTTGGGCGGCAAGCGCCTCGGCGTCCCGGCGCGCCACGGCCGCCACACGCTCCTCGATCAGGTGCCGCAGCTGCCGCTTCGCGTCGTCGGCCGTCATACCTTCGCCCTACCCCAGCCGCGAGCAACGCTAACCTCGTGTCCTGGCGCTCGTTGACACCGCAGTCGATGCGCGGATCCGCCGCGATCCGAGCGTCAACCCAAGTGAGCGTGGACGGCACGCCGGCAGGCTCCTGGAACTGCCGATGGGCGGATGCCCGCGGGCGTCTGGCGCCGTAACCCCGGGCGGCCAGATCCGACCGGGCCACCGACCTCCTGTCAGCGGCACTGGGGCGGTCCGGCCGTCTGGGTCAACGCTGGACGCGGGCGCCGGTCCCTCGGACGAGTGCCTCCACCTCCCTGCGGCTGGCCATCGAGGTGTCGCCCGGAGTGGTCATGGCCAGGGCGCCGAGTGGCTCGGCGGCCAGCTCACCAGCCAGGCGGTGCCACCGGACGAGAACGCCTGGATCGAGACCCAGCTGGCCGCCGTCAGTTACGCCGACTGTAGTCGTCATAACCATGCACTCTGCCGCTGGAGGAATCCCCTTGGGCATAGCAATTCCGGCCGTCCGCATATACTTTTTTGCCATGGTGACGCTGGACGGCTAACTGCTCGCCCCGTCCCAGGATCAGTTCAGCCTCAGTTTCGACAGGTACGACGGCTGGTGCCTGCTGCTGCCGAGGACCGGATCCTTCACCTTCGAGGTCTCCGGCGGGCCGCAAGGGGTGGCGAAGCGCGGCGACATCGTCGTCTGCCCGCCGGGCGGCACGCTCTGGCGCCGGATGCAGACTCCGACCTCCTTCTTCCATGCGCGCTTCAGCACCGAACTGGAGCCGCCGATCGGCCGTACGCGCGTACCGGACGTCGACCGGTTCCGCGCCGATCTGGCAATGCTCGAGGCCGCCGAAGCCCATCCCGACCTGCTGGCCGCTCATGTCGTCACCGACCTCATCCTGATGATGCTCCGTGCCCACCGCGGAGCGCCCGGAGACGAGCTGGTGCGGCAAGCGACAGCGTTGATCCTGGACCACTTCACCTCTCCGGACCTTTCGCTCGGTGAGCTGGCCGCCGCACTCGGCATCAGTCCAACGCAGCTCTCACGTTGGCCCAGTGGGCGCAGGAGAACCTGCCGGCCGAGGAGACGCTTCCGAGCCGTCCGGGGCGTCACGCCGGTCGCATACCTCCGCGGCGTCCGGCTGCGGAAGGCACGGGAGCTGCTGACCGAGACCGACGCCACACTGCAGGCGATCGCCGAGCGCTGCGGGTACCGGAGCGCGTTCTACTTCAGCCGGGTCTTCAGCAACCACACCGGCCAGTCGCCATCGCAGTACCGGCACGACAGCCGCGTCTGAGTGACGAGGGACGTCGCAGCGGACGATCTCCCCACCGCCGAGCAGCTCACCGGCGCGGTCGTCCCCTCACGTACCACGATGACGTGGTTGACGTTCCAACGGGTGCGACGGAGAACTTGGCTGAACGACCGAAGGAACGTTCCACGTTCATGGTTGAACAGTCAACGAATATTCGTCGCGCAAGGGTTACCTGGTGCTACCGGAGCGACCTAGTCTCCGCACCATGTCAGACATCTCCCGCCGCAGGCTTCTCGGCGCCATCGCCGGTGGCACCGCCCTCTCTCTTCTGCCCCCGTCACTGCTGAAGGCGATGGCCGCGCCGCTGCCTCCCGGGGGTATGGATGCGATTGAACACGTCATCATCCTGATGCAGGAGAACCGTTCCTTCGACAACTACTACGGCACCCTCAAGGGCGTACGCGGCTTCGGTGACCGGACGCCGCTGCGTCTGCCCACCGGGGCCACCGTCTTCGAGCAGCCGCGGTCCGGTGGTGGCAAGGTCCTGCCGTTCTCGGCCCGGCAGGCGGCGGTCGACGCCGGCCGCCGCGAGAGCGACATCCAGTACCTCGGCGCGCTCCCGCACGGCTTCTCCGACGCCAACCAGGCCCGGGCGAACGGCTGGTGGAACGACTGGGTCGCGGCCAAGGGCCAGAGCACCATGGCCTTCTACGACCGGCGCGACATCCCCCTCCAGTACGAACTGGCAGACCGTTTCACCATCTGCGACGCCTACTTCTGCTCGGTCTACGGCTCGACCAACCCCAACCGCAACTACCTGTGGACCGGCACGACCGGCTACGAGCCGGGCGGCGTCAACCGGGCTGTCACCAACGCCGCATACTCGTACACCCACGCGGGCTATGACTGGACGACATACCCGGAGCGGCTGGAGACCGCCGGCGTCTCCTGGCAGATCTACCAGGAGTGGGACAACTTCACCGACAACGCGGTGGAGTACTTCCGGCCCTGGAAGGAAATCGGCCGGAAGATCCTCTCCAAGGTCAGCGGCCAGTACTCCACCACCGAGCAGTTCTACGACGGCCTGTGGGGCAAGACCGCGGACCAGCGGAGGGCCGCGCTGGCCCAGTTCCAGCAGGGCGTCGACTCGCTGAGCGAGGCGGAACGCCGGCTGTTCATGCGGGGCGCCTACCGCTCCGAGCCGAACACCCTCGTCCAACGGATCAGGTCGGACATCAAGAACGGCACGCTGCCGAGGGTGAGTTGGCTGGTTCCGACGGCGGCGCTCTCCGAGCACCCCAGCTCCTCCACCCCGGTCGGCAGCGCCAACCTCATCTACGACATCCTCGACGCCGTCGCGAGCGACCCGGAGACCTGGTCGAAGACGGCTTTGTTCATCAACTTCGACGAGAACGACGGCTACTTCGACCACGTGCCCGCCCCGGTCGAGCCCCGGCCCGACTCCGGCAACAGCGACGACTGGTTCAACGGCCTCCCGGTCGGCCCCGGCCCGCGGGTGCCGATGACGGTCGTCTCGCCGTGGACGGTGGGCGGTTTCGTCTGCTCGGAGACGTTCGACCACACCTCGGTCATCCGGTTCCTGGAGAAGTGGACCGGTGTCCAGGAGCCCAACATCAGCGCCTGGCGCCGCAGCGTGTTCGGCGACCTGACCTCCGCCTTCGACTTCAACCGCGGATACGCGCAGCCCGCGCTGGAGCGGCCCGGCCCGGTGCCGTCGGCGGTCGGCCGCTGGAACCCCGTACCGCCGAAGAACCAGTCGCTCCCGCAGCAGGAGGCCGGCACCCGGCCGACGCGCCCCTCTCCGTACCGGCTGTCCCTGCGCGCCGACGTCACCGGCTCCGGCGTCCGCCTCCGGCTCGGCAACGCGGGCACCACCGCCGCGACGTTCACCGCCTACCCCGGTGACGGCACCGCCCCACGCACGTGGGCCGTCTCCGCGGGCGGGACCGCGGACGACACGGTCGGCTACGGCGCCGACGGCTACGACCTGCAGGTCACCGGCCCCGGCTGGTCCGTCTGGGAACTGCGCGGCACCGGTGCGAGCGCCGAGGCCTACCTGGTCGAGCAGGCCGTCCCCGGCCAGGTGAAGGTCCAGTGCGCCAACCCCTCCACCGTCACCCGGACGCTCCTCGTCGGCGAGTCGGTCTACCCGCGCAGCCCCGGGGACCATGTCCAGACCGTCACCCTCGCGCCCGGCGAGACCCAGACCGTGCCGATCCACCTCCCCGACCACGGCTGGTACGACGTCGTGGTCGTCGACCAGGCGGACCCGACGTTCCTGCGCCGGATGACCGGCTGCCTGGCCGACGGCAGGCCCGGCGTCACCGACCCGGCGACCGGGGCCGCCCCGGCGCTGGCCGCGACAATCACCCTGCCGCAGCCGCTGCCATCCCTGGACACGCCGTTCGTCCAGGGCAACCCGGCCGATGTCGTCGTCACCGTGCGGAACCAGGCCGACGCCAAGCTCGACCAGCTCTCGGTCGCCCTGCTCGCCCCCTCCGGCTGGACGGTCGAGCGGACCGCCGCGGCGCCGACCGTGGTCGCCGCCGGGGACTCGGCCGATGTGCGGTTCACCGTCACGCCCGCCCCGAACGCCACCACCGGCAGCCTGGTGGTCGCCGCCCACGGTGACGGCGACGGCCTGCTGAGGTTCGCCGACGCTCGTGTCCGCTCCCGGGTCGCGCCTGCGATGAGCGTCTCGCTGACCGGGCCGGCGAGCTCGCCCGGCACCGACGGCGCCGTGATCTCGCCGGGTAGGCCGGTCACCGTGACCGCCGCCGTCACCAATGCCGGCGGCACCCCGCTTACCAGCCTGGCCGCCACGTTGGCCCTCCCGACGGGCTGGACCGCCACCCCCAGGGGCGACGCGCCGGCGTCCGTCCCGGCCCGTTCCTCCGCCAGCCTGGAGTGGGACGTCGTCGCGCCCGCCACGGCGGCGCGCGCCTCCGGCAGCGTCAAGGTGACCGTCACGGCGAATCTGAACGGCAGCGTCCAGCAGGCGACCGCGTCCCTGTCCACCAAGACCGGGCCCGTCATGACCGGCTATCTGCTCGCGGAGGACTTCGAGTCCGTCGCCCCCGCGCTCGCCCCGGCGGCCGACCTCAGCCGGCCCGGCCTGCTCGGCTGGACCCGGACCACCCCCGAGGGCTGGACGGTCAGCAACGCGCCGGCGATGCCGCAGGGCACCCGGGAACTGCAGGGCTGGACCTTCCTGTCCAAGCAGTTCTGGTTCCCCGGCGGGCAGAACCGCCCCAACTTCAGCCGGTCCCTCGGCGTCGTCGCGGTCGCCGACCCCGACGACTGGGACGACACCGGCAGCCCGTCCGGCCGGGGCCGGTTCGACTCGACCCTGACCACCCCGGCGGTGGCCATCCCGTCGGGCACCCCCACGCTCCACCTGGGCTTCGACTCCCACTACCGGCAGGAGAGCCCGCAGGAGGCCGAGGTCACCGTGCAGTTCGACACCGGCGACAAGGTGCAGCTGCTGCACTACAGCAGCGCCACCTCCGGGAACACCAACCAGGGCCGGGACCAGGAGAACCGGCTGGTCCGGCTCTCCTGCCCCGTCCCGGCTGGGGCCGCGTCGGCGAAGGTCAACTTCCGGATCTTCAATGCTGGCAACAACTGGTACTGGGCGATCGACAACGTCCGCGTGGGCACCAGCCCGATCGTCGATGCCTGACCGGCCGGTGGCCTGACCGCCTCCGCGCGGGGACGCGTGGCCGTCCCCGCGCGGAGCCGCAGCGATGCGCCAGGAGGCGGGCGCCGGTGCCGGCCGGCCCGCCTCCTCACGTGAGCGCCGCTGGTCTTTGCGGCGTCGAGGCGATCCGTCACCGCCTCGGTGGCCGGCGAGGACATGCCGGTTTCACCCGATGCGGGTGACGTTGGGGCGCCCCTCGACGGACTACCTTGTCCCGGTCGGGAGTCGAGCCGAGGGAGTCTTGATGTCCGATCGCACCGCGGAATTGTTCGGCGGGCTCGGCCGCCGCGGCCATGAACCCCTGCTCGAGGAGGCCAACGCCGCCGTACGCTTCGACCTCGAAGCACGAACGCGGAATCGACCACTGGCTCCTCGTGATCCGCAACGGCGACGTCCAGGTGTCGCGTGAGGATCGCGAAGCAGACCTCGTCGTTCGGGTTGACCGGGCACTCTTCGAGCGGATCCTCGGCGGCGAGACCAACGTCTACGCGGCGTGGTTGCGTCACGAACTCTCGGCCGAGGGCGACGTGCGCCTGGCCCGGCTCATCCAGCGGATCATCCCGGGGCCCTCGGGCGCGCGCCATCCGCGGGCCTTCGCCCGCGAGCAGGGACAGCGGACATGAAAGAGGACCTCGTCAGGCTGCTGGACGGTAACACGTTCGTGGTCAGTGAGGACAACGGCGACATCGACGCGTCTCCCACCGTCCCGACCGGATTGTTCTCCTTCGACACGCGATTCCTGTCGAAATGGCTTCTGCGCATCGACGGGGAACGGCTCACCACGCTCACCGTCGACGAGGTCGAGTACTTCGAAAAGCGCTTCTTCCTCGTCCCGACGACCCCCACTCTCGCCGACGCCCAGGTCTCGGCCATCCGGGAACGCTGTATCGGCGGGAGTTTCACCGAGCGACTGACGGTGATCAACCACAGGAGCCGGCCCGTCGATCTGCGGATCCAGGTCGAGATCGAGAGCGATTTCGCCGACCTGTTCGAGATTAAGGATGTCCAGGCCAAGCGCGGAAAGTATTCCGCACGGGTGGAAAACGGGAGCCTGTTCCTCGGGTACGAGCGCGACACGTTCCGGCGGGAGACGATCATCTCCACCAGCGAGCCGGCGCGGGTCGACGAGGACGGCCTGACGTACGACATCTGCATCGGCCCGCACGGACAGTGGGCTACCGAGCTGCATGTACGCACCCTGGGCCCCGACGGGCGGGACATCCGCGAGAGCCTCCAGGGCAGGACTGGTCGAGAGACGAAGGAGATGCGCCGCGAACTGGACCGCTGGCTGTCCGAGGCGCCCCGCCTGGTCTGCGATTCCGCGGCGCTGACGAAGACGTACCGGCGCTGCCTGGTCGATCTCGCCGCCCTACGTTTCACCCCCCTGACGGGCGGCGGGCAGACCCTGCCCGCCGCCGGCCTGCCGTGGTTCATGGCCATCTTCGGCCGGGACAGCGTCTTCACCAGCCTGCAGGCGCTACCGTTCGCGCCAGACCTCGCCGCCACGACGCTACGCCTGCTGGCGCTCACTCAGGGCGTCGTGCTCGACGACTTCCGGGAGGAGGAGCCGGGAAAGATCATGCACGAGTTGCGGTACGGCGAGACGGTCGGGTTCGAGGAGCAGCCGCACGCGCCGTACTTCGGCAGCGCCGACGCGACGCCGCTCTTCGTGATCCTGCTCGACGAGTACGAACGCTGGAGCGGCGACGCCGACACGGTGCGGCTGCTCGAGCGCGCCGCGCGGGCGGCGTTGCACTGGATCGACGAGTACGGCGACATCATGGGCAACGGCTACATCTGGTACCAACGCCGCAACCGACGCGTCGGCCTGGAAAACCAGTGCTGGAAGGACTCCTGGGACGCCATCTCCTACCGCGACGGCCGACTGCCCGGCCTACCCCGCGCCACCTGCGAACTCCAAGGCTACGCCTACGACGCCAAAATCCGCGGCGCCCGACTCGCCCGCGAATTCTGGAACGACCCCACCTACGCCGACCAACTCGAACACCAGGCAGCCGACCTCAAACACCGCTTCAACCACGACTTCTGGGTCGAAGACGGACAATACTACGCCCTCGCCCTCGACACCGACGGCAACCAGGTCGACGCCCTGTCCTCCAACATCGGCCACCTACTGTGGAGCGGCATCGTCGACCAACCCCGAGCCGCGAAGATCGCCGAACACCTACTCGGCCCCCGCCTCTTCTCCGGCTGGGGCGTACGCACCCTCGCCCAAGGGGAAGCCCGCTACAACCTTCTCGGCTACCACGTCGGCACCGTCTGACCATTCGACAACTCACTCATCGCCTGGGGCCTACGCCGCTACGGCTTCAACACCGAAGCCGCCCGCATCGCCGAAGGCATCCTCGACGCCGCCGACTACTTCGACGGCCGACTACCCGAAGCCTTCGCCGGATACCCCCGACACCTCACCCGCTACCCCGTGCAATACCCCACCGCGTGCAGCCCGCAGGCTTGGTCAACCGGTGCCCCTCTGTTGTTGCTGCGGACCATGCTCGGCATGGAACCGCGCGGAGATCACGTGGTGGCCAGGCCGGCGGTGCCCCGTAAGGTCGGCCGGATCGAACCTGCGCCACATACCCGGGCGCTGGCGGCGGGCCGATGTCTTCGGCCGAGGCCGGTTCGGCTGACTGCTCCCGTCCCGGAAACGCAGACTCCCTTCCTCAGGGTGAAGCGTCAGAGCGTGTCCTGCCGATCCTGCACGCGGCTGCGGCGGGCCCGAACGACATCGGCAGGCGTGCCGGAACTGTACCCAGTGCCGGCTCCAGGGCCGGTGCCGTCGCTGGCGTGGGGTCAAGGGTTGACTAAGGTGAGCACAGTTGTTTTCCGGTGAAGCAATTGCCGTGGCTCCGACGGTCGGGGCCGGCCCGGAAGGAGCCCCGGTGATAGCAATTTCACGCCTGCGGGGTCTCGCGGCGGTTCTGGCAGTCGCCGTGGCCGCGGCGCTGCTGTCTTGCGCTCCGGCTTCGACCGTCCCCGATGGCCACGTCAAGGCGATCGATTGGGCCGGGTTCGGGTCCTACACGGGTTCGGACGCGGCGGGAGCGCGGTTGAAGTCGATCCTCGCTAACGAGTCGCGGTACCTGATCGGTCCGGCGTACGCGTCGAAGTACACCTCCTACGAGCCCGACGGCTACCTGAACCTGGGCGGCACGAACGAGCGGGCAGTACGGCTGCCCGGCATGACCGCGGTGACCGTGGCGACGGCGTTGAAGCTGGGGGTGTACGACTCGAGGAACCTCTCCGAGAGCAACGCCACCATCCGCCTGATGAACCTGATCAAGACGATCGCGGCCCGGCACATGTCGAACAACACCAACACCTCGACGCGGTGGGGCCACGGATGGCAGACCGCCCTGTGGGCGTACTACGACGGGGTCGCGGCATGGCTGATGTGGGACAAGCTGTCCACGACCGACCGGGACAAGGTCGTGAACATGCTCGTCGACGAGGCCAAGCGGCTCACCACCGGCAACGACGTGTACCTGATCGGGACCAGCGGCAACCAGTTGTACGAGACCCGTCGTGACGGGACCGCGGTGACCCCGGGGGACAGCAAGACCGAGGAGAACCAGTGGAGCGCCGCGCTGCTGGGCCTGACCCTGTCCATGATGCCCACCCACCCGGACGCCGCGGCGTGGAGCACCCGCTACAAGCAGCTCGCGGTGTCGGCGACCGCGAAGCCCGCCGACCTCAGGGGCCGCTCCACCGTCAACGGCATCACGCTCTCCACCTGGCTGCAGGGTCACAACATCGCCAACGACGGAACCCTGGAGAACCACGGCTTCCTGCACCCGCTCTACATGATCGTCGACCAGGGCCTCTACGAGGCGACCGTCAACGGCTTGGCGGGCACCTGTGCGCCCAACGCCGCCAAGCACAACGTCGCGCTCATGTACTCCGCGCTCGTTGACAAGCAGTTCCCCGCCAGCGGCGGCGGCACGAAGACGATCTACACGCCGGGCTCGTACGAGGTCCACTACCCGGAGGGCAACGACTGGGGCACCGAGTTCCCGATGTACTTCGGCGGGTTCGACCAGCTCGTGTCCCTCTTCGGCCTGGACTCCACCGTGTCCACCCCCGCGGCGACCTGGGAGAAGCTGCACAACGACCGGCAGATCGCGCTACAGGCCCGCCACACCGACGGCCGCACCTACGGCTCCCTCACCGAGAACAACTACTACGGCCGCGAACAGCGCGTCGGCGTCATCTCCGCCCTCACCTACCTCACCACCTGGCTGGTAAACAACAGCGGCGGCAACAAGACTTGCTGGACCAACTCCTGACCTAACTCCACAGCGCGGCCGGCATCCCAAGGGATGTCGGGAACGGCTGCCCGGCGGCCGCGGTGGCGTTCTCACCCCGAAAGATCACCGATGCCCGCTGGTAACAACCGCCGAGTCCCGGGATTCGCCGCAGTGAGGTCGCCGCCCTCAGGTGAGCGCGCCGACGGCTCGCCGGCGGTGCCGTTGCTGAGGGGGAAGGTCCACAGCCGCTCGCCTCGCAGCGCCGCGACGTACGCGGTGTCGGCGGCGATGGCCATGCCCGATGGCGAGGCCTCACGGACGGGCCAGGTGACGAGTGGGTTGGTGTATCGCCCACCGTCCGTGTCACCGGTTCCTTCGACCCGGGGCCAGCCGTAGTTGCGTCCCGGCTCGATGCGGTTGACCTCGTCCAGTTCGTTCTGCCCGAACTCGGTGGCATAGAGCCGTCCAGCCGAGTCCCAGGCCAGCCCCTGCACGTTGCGGTGTCCGAGGCTGTACACGAGAAGACCCGCGTTCGGATTTCCGGGGGCGGGCGCTCCGTCGGGGGTCAGCCGCAGGATTTTGCCGTTGGGGCTCGCGGGTCCTGCGACCGCTGTGTCTCACCGGCGTCCCCGGTGCCGACGTAGAGCATGCCGTCCGGGCCGAAGGCGATCCGTCCGCCGTTGTGGTAGCTGGCCTTGGCGATGCCGTCGAAGATCACTTCGGGGCGTCCGCCGTCGAGCCGGAACCGGACGATCCGATTGTCCTGTTCCGCCGTGAAGTAGGCGTAGATCAGGTTGTCGCCGGCAAACGAGGGCGGGACCGCGAGGCCGAGCAGCCCGCCCTCACCGCCCGCCATCACCCCCGGCACCTCGTACACCTGCCGCGGGTCTCCGCCGCCCGGGCTCAACCGCAGCACCCGGCCGGTGTTCCGCTCCGCGACCAGTGCGTCGCCGCTCGGCAGATACGCCAGACCCACGGTACGTCGATGCCCCGAGCCATCTCCTCGCCGGCGTCGAGATCGGGACGTCCTGACGGCGTGCTGACGGCGGCGCTGGTGGCCACGCCCTGCGGCGCTCGACCGGACTGGTCCCCGCTGCTGGGGCCGCTGTCACAGCCGGCGATGGTGCCCACCATGAGCAAAGCAGCGCACGCCAGGTACTCGCGGGCGCGCTGCGGTGGCCCTTGTCAATGAACGCCTGGAGATGGTGGGTGAGCCGGGCCTGAGGGTGCTTACGTCGTGGGCTGTCAGCGAGTAGGAAGACCTTCGCCGAGTTGGCCGCTACCGAGTTGACGTACCGAGATGTTGGAGCCACGCGCGGCGGAACCTTGCTCACCGGCTACGGCCACGTACACCGTGATGTCTCTGTGCGAACTGGGCGGGCCGTCGGTATGCGGCGACGATGACGTGATGATCGACGGTGTCTGCCCTGCGCCGGCCCGACGGGGCGCCCTCAAAGTTGCGGCGAGCGTCCTGTCCGTCGCAGGACGCCGGCCGCCATGCCGTCAGGTAGTCGGTTCGCCGAGCGACAGCATGAGCCGATTCGCCCAGTTGAAGAACGCCCCGCTCATGATCGCGTCCAGGATCTCGAACTCGTCGAGACCTGCCTCGCGCAGGAGCACGATCTCGGCCTCGCCGAACCGGACCGGCGTCCGGGTGAGCGCCACGGTCGCGCGGACGATGGCGTTCCACCGTGCGCCGAGATCGGCGTCGACTCCCTCGTCGAGCAGGCGCTGGACCTCCTCTCGGCGCTTGGAGTGGTGGGACGCGAATGCCGAGTGCACCGACGCGCAGTAGACGCAGCCGTTGAGCCTCGACGCCGCCGTCGCCGCCAACTCGCGGTCGGCGCGTGGCAGACCGGCCTTGGTGTTGTAGAAGATGTCGAAGTCGGTCTTCGTCCGTTCCAGCAGCGCCGCAGGATCCCGCGCGAGCAGCCGGAAGTACGGGTTCTTGGCCCGCGATGCCTGCACCAACGACTCCAGGTGCTCCTCGGTCAGTTCGGACTCGTCGAGTGGATGCAGCCACGGATGCCAGCCGAGGACGTCCTGGGTGAACCGCGGCGGCTCGACGATCTCCACCTCGGGGGTGAGTGTCTCGCTCATGACAGGTCTCCTTTGCGGCTCGCACTCAGGGCTTGCAGCCCCTGGACGACACGGATTTGAAAGGTCAGGAATGCGACGAGTTGCGACAGCGACACGATCCCCGCCGTCGACCACCCAGCGTCGAGTAGCGCCTGTAGCCGGGTACGGCTCGCATCCCGCGGGTGGAACACCAGGAGGTGGGTGTGTTCGAGTGCCGCGACCAGCCGCTCGCCCAGTACGTCGACGCTTCCGATGGAGTCGATGACGTACTCGCTTCCGGTTGTGCTCTCGCCCGCGGGTTCGAGCCGGAACTGTCCGTAGGGCCCCTCGGTCGCACTGCGGCGGCTCTCGGCGAGGACGACGTTCAGAAGGCTTGTCGAGCCCTCCCCGCTGTCGAGCAGACGGTCCGTGTAGAACCGCGTCGCGGCATCGACGCCATGGAGGCAGGCGACGAACGCGGCGACGGCGAAGCGTTCCCGCAGCGTGAACTGCGAGTCGTCGCGCGGCTCGAAGAAGGCCCGGAAGCTGCCCTGAAGATGTTCGCGCGCTTCCGGCCGGTTGTCGCGGATGGCCGAGATGCGATCACTCGGCCGCAAGCCGATGAGATGGTCGACGACGTCGAAGTCTGTGCTGGCCGACACGAGCGGTCCTTTCTGTGGTGTGGGGGGCTAGGACGGAACGTCGAGACGGGTGCCGAGAGCTGCGAGCGCGGCGCGCACTCCTGCGGGGATGGCGTACTCGGGCTCCGGAGCGAAGTGCGGCGTGTGGTTCGACGGCATGTCGCCGGGCTCCCGGCCGGGGCGGTAGGCGCCGAACATCCAGAAGACGAGCGGCACGCCGATCGCGTCGGCGAGCCAACCCACGTCCTCGCTGCCGGTCGCCCGCAGGTCGCGCGCGACGTTGTCCGGCCCGAAGACGGCATCGAGGGCCGCCGCCACCTCGCCGGCCTGCTCGGGCGCGTTGAAGCACCGAGGAAAGCGGCTGATCTCCTCGATCTTCGGCTCGGGCGCGCCGCTCGCGCTCGCCTCGGCGGCGATTATGCGCCGGACAGCGGAGAGCACGGTCTCCCGCGTCTGGGCATCCGGCGTGCGGATGTTGAGCGAGAGGGTCGCCTCGTCGGGAATGATGTTCTCCTTGGTGCCGGCATGGAAGGTGCCGACGGTGAGCACGGCCGGGGACCCGGGTTCCACCTGCCGGGAGACGACGGTCTGCAGGCGGATGACGAGGTGGGCACCGAGCACGATCGGGTCGATGGACTCGTGCGGGCGGGCCCCGTGCGCGCCGTGTCCGCGCAGTCGCACGTGCCACGAGTCGCCGAGGTTCATGACGTTCCCGACGCCGATCCGCACCTGGTCGCTCGACAGGGATGTCACGTGCTGCGCCAGCACCGCCTCGGGACGCGGGGCCTTTTCCCACAGCCCGTCGTCGACCATCGCCACCGCCCCCGAGGCCGTCTCCTCGGCCGGCTGGAAGATCCACACGACGGTGCCGGCCCAGGCGGCCCGGTTCTCGGCCAGCACGCCGGCGGCCGCGAGCGCGACCGTCATGTGGAGGTCATGGCCGCAGGCATGCATCACCCCGGACACCGATCCATCCGGCAGTTGGCCCTTGTCGGTGCTCGCGTAGGCCACGCCCGACTCCTCCTGGATCGGGAGCCCGTCGAGGTCCGCGCGGTATGCCACGACGGGTCCTTCCCCGTTGCGCAGGATGCCGACGACGCCCGTACCGCCGCACCGGAACGTCTCGATGCCCAGGTCGGCGAGCCGCGCCTCGACGAACTCGGCGGTCCGGTGCTCCCGTCCGGACAGTTCGGGATGGGCATGCAGGTGGTGATAGGCGGTCAGCGACGGAGCCAGCCGTCCCCTGCTCCAGAGCCGGCTCAGGACGGTACCTGCGGGGCCCGCCGCCCGCGCCGATCGGTTCACGCCGTCACCGGGGCCGCAGCCTCGAAATCCTGCGCCAGCTCGTCGAGGGCGGCCGTGACGCTCGCGTCGATGTCGAGTTCGGCGCCCGCGATGATGTCGTCCAGATGCGACTCGCGCCGGATGCCACAGATGACGTTGACGGCGTCTGACGACGCGAGGAGGTAGGCGATCGCCAGCGCACCGGGAGTGGTGCCCAGGGACGAGGCGACGGCGGTCAGTCCCTCGACGAGGTCCATGGCCGGTCCGAAGCGGTCGCCGAACAGCGGGTCGTCACGCCGGGTGCCTGCGCGCGCCGGCGGCGCGGACCTGGTAAACGCGCCCGTGAGCAGCCCGTTCGCGAGGGGTGAGTAGGCGTGCAGGGACAGCCCCGTCGACGCGCACAGCGGCAGGAGGTCGTCGCGTACCCCGCGGGCAAGGAGGCTGTACTTGCGCTGCACGATCTCGATTGCGTCGTGCGCGAGGTAGGCTTTGACGTCCTCCGGAGGACAGTTCGACGCACCGATCGTGAGGATCTTCCCCTCGTCGCGCAGATCGATGAGCGTTGCGATCGTGTCCTCGATCGGCGTCATGAACGGCGGCATCGCCGGGTTGTGGGTGTAGTAGATATCGATGCGGTCGGTGCCGAGCCGGCGCAGGCTCTCCTCCACCTCGATCCGGATGGTCCGCGGACTGAGGTTGCGCTTGACAGCGTGTCCGTCCCACGTGAAGCGGTAGCTGCCCTCGTCGTCGCCCCACCACAGCCCGCACTTGGTTGCGATGATGACGTCGTCGCGGCGACCGCGAATGGCTTCGCCGATCAGCTCCTCGCTGTGACCGAATCCGTAAACTGGTGCAGTGTCGATGACGTTGACACCGCGGTCGAGGGCGGCGCGTACGGCGCGGACCGACACCGCGTCGTCGGCATCCGGGTAGCGGAATCCGCCGCCGATGCCCATGGCGCCGAAGGTGACCACGGACGCCTTCAGCGAGGTCCGGCCGATCGGGCGGTACTTCATGCGATGTTCCTCTCGAAGTAAGTCGGTCAACGAGATGGGCCGGCCGTCAATTGGGCTGGTGGGGCTGTGGTGCCTCACCCGCATCGCCCAATTGACGGACGCCGCCGTCGGTTCCTTCATCGGCGGCACCCCTACTCGGCAACGGCACGGTCGGCCGATGTCAGGTCATGTCGAGGCGAAGGATCCCGCCGACTCCGACGTTTTCGGCGGCATGCTCCTTGATGATGACCACCACCTTGACGGTGTCGCCCCAGTCACTGGCCTGGACGACATCGTGGAGCGCCTTCACTATCCGACGCTTGAGCTCCACGCTCTTGCCGGGTGCCGTGTACAGGAAGAACGTGATCTCGTAGCCGTCCTTCACCGTGCAGTTCTCGGGTGGCAGCGGCACGAGGTAGACGCTGCGCATGTGCGGGGGCAACTCGAAGGCTGTCTGCGCCGCACGCCCGATTTCGTCGACAAACGTGGGGAGATCGACCCTGTCGAGCGGGAGATCGGTCATGCCGACGACGCTGACCATGGTGTTTTCCTTCCTGAGGGGCTGCGGTTCGAGGGGCTGCGAGGAGTCAGGGCGTCTTCTTGAGGCCCTTGTAGGTGTTCGCGATCCAGGTCTTGTAGTCCGCGGACTGCATGAACGAGGTCGCCGCATCGAGCCAGGCGGTGTTCTCGTAGCCCTCCTTGACGACCCAGAGCGTGCCTCCGTAGGTGCCGTAGACCTCTGGCGTCTCCTCGTAAAGGGCCTTTATCGAGGGGTCCTTCATCAGGTAGACGGTGATCGAGGGAGCGGTCATCGCGTCCAGGTCGGGGAACGCCGCGGCCTTGCTGCGCGGGTTGACCTCAACCCAGCGGAGGTTCTTCGGGTTGGAGGTGACGTCGAGGGTTGTGGGCGCCTCGACGCCCTTCGCGAGCTCGATGAGGCCGTTGGCGGCGAGGAGTTGAAGCTCCCGGGCGCGATTCGCGGAGTCGTTGGCGATGCCGATGCGCGCCCCGTTCGGGAGTGCGTCGGCCGAGTCGTGCTTGCTCGAGACGAACTGCACGGCCGTGGTCTGCAGCCAGGGGCCGTAGGTGACGAGCGATGATCCGTTGCTGTCCTTGTAGCTTTTGAGGTAGTTTGCGTTCTGGAAGAAGTTGGCGTCGATGCTGCCGTCCTCGGTGGCCCGATTCATGGCGATGTTGTCGTCGAACACCTGGACCTTCATCGTGTAGCCCTGTTGAGCCAGATGCTCGGCCACGAAGTTCAGGTCGGGCTCCTCGCGGGCGAGTACGCCGATCCTGACCGTCTTGCCGTCGCCTCCGGAGCCGGAGCCGGACGAGCAGGCCGCGAGGGACACGGCCAGGGCGCCGACGACGAAGAGCGGGATCACTCTCCTGAGGGGGTTTCTCATGGGGGTGCTGCCTTTCGTGCTGGGACTCATGGGGCTGGAGTTACCGGAGTTTGCGGTAGAGGGCGTTGCCGCCGAGCTGAATGCCGATCACCATGACGACCAGGATCGCTACGGTGCCGTACATGATGTGGTCGTTGAAGTTCTGGTAGCCGTAGGTCAGGGCGACGGCACCCAGGCCGCCCGCGCCGATCGTGCCGGCCACTGCGGTGAAGCCGAGCAGCGAGATCACGCCGAGCGTCATCTGCGAGACGACCGCGGGTACCGACTCGGTGACGATGACCCGGAAGGTGATCTGCCGGTCGCTCGCGCCGAAGGATCGTGCCGCCTCGATGAGGCTCGGATTGACCTCCTTGAAGGCGCTCTCGAGGAGCCGCGCGATCAGCGGGCTGCCCGCGAATGTGATGGCGAAGACCGCCGCCCACACGCCGATCGACGTGTCGAGTACCAGGCGGGTCAGCGGGATGATCGAGATGGCGAGGATGATGAACGGCACCGACCGCAGCATGCTGATAACGGTGCTCACGATCTCGTGGACCGTCCGGTTGGGTCGAAGCCCGTGTGTGTCGGTCGTTACGAGGACCAGTGCGAGCGTGAACCCCACCAGGGTGCACGTGATGAACGAGCCGAGCAGCATGGTGATGGTGTCAAGCAGCCCGGGCAGGATGATCCGCTCGAAGAGCTCGGAAAACTCGTACTGGTACATCAGATCTCCTTCCAGTCGGCCCCGAGAGCGGTCAGGCCGTCGCACACCGCGCGAAGATCGGCGTCGGCCACATGAAGCAGGAACGATCCCGAGACCCGGTCCCGGTAGCGGTCGAGCCCGCCCCACGAGATCTCGAACGGCACGCCGGTGCGGATGGCGAGCTGCGACAGCAGACTGGTCTCCGCGACGTCCCGCTGGACGACCCGCACGAGCGAGGTGCCGGGAGCGACTTCTGGGCGACGCCCCGCGTCGCGGATGAAGTCCCCCAGCAGCTCCGGGTTCTCCAGGAAGAAGTGCTCGACGGCCCCCTCCGCGCGCAGGTGCCCGTCGCTGAGCAGGCCCATCCGAGTGCACACGGACTTCATGACCGCCACCTCGTGGGTCACCACGACGATCGTGAGGCCGAGTTCGCCATTGATGCGCTTGAGGAGATCGAGGACCGCCTCAGTGATGTTCGGATCGAGCGCGGAGGTGGCCTCGTCGCACAGCAGGATCGTCGGATCGTTCACCAGGGCCCGCGCGATGGCGACCCGCTGCTTCTGCCCACCGCTCAACTCCCGGGGCAGCGCCTTGAGCTTCTCACCGAGTCCGACGAGGTCGAGGAGATCGCGCACCTTCCGGTCGGCCGCTGATCTGCGTACGCCCTGGCACTTGAGAGGGAAGTACACGTTGTCGTAAACGCTCTTGCGCTCCATCAGGGAGAACTGCTGGAACACCATGCCGATCCGGCGGCGGAACTGCGGCAAGTCCCGATCGCCGATGGCGCGTACGTCCGTGCCGTCGACGATGAGGCTGCCGCTGTCGATCTCCTCGAGCCGGTTGATGCACCGCAGCAGCGTGGACTTCCCCGCGCCGCTCACGCCGACCAGACCAAAGATCTCTCTCTGGTCGATATTCAGGTTTATATCGTCGAGCACGACGTGATCGCCGTAGGACTTTCTCAGGTCGCGGAACTCGATCACCCTCGCTGCGTTTCCTTCCCACGCTCATTTCAGCCTCGACACAATCCGGAAAACGGCAGGCGACAGCGCGCCGGTGTGGTGAGTTGCCCCTGGTTGAACCTCGTGCGGCGCATCGTCACCGACACCGTTTTTGATCCGCCGAAAATCGTCGACGGAAAGTCAACCGCCGGCATGACGGCGGGTTATGCCCTCGCCGAAGGCGCCTCCGATGCCCCGATCTCACCGACATCGAGGCGGCGGGTCCGGGTCATGGCACACACTGTCCGTCCTGCCAGCGTCACACCGCGACACTGCTCGCGTGTGCTGGGTGACCAGCAATTTCACCATGCCGGAACTCTACTAAACCTAGCGACCAAGTAGGGTAGGGCTGTGACCCGGTTCATAGACATTCGTCCACTATGGACATCCCGCCCCTCCCGCCCCGTCATCGCGCTCATCGGCGCTGGCCCCCGGGGGGTATCGCTGCTCGAGCGAATCGGTGCGAATCTCGCGGACTTCACCGATATCGACCACCTCGACATAATTGTCATTGACGACACTCAACTCGGTGCGGGTCGCATCTGGCGTACCGACCAAACGCGCCAGATGTGCATGAACACCCTCGCGGGGGCCGTGACACTCTTCACCGATGACACTGTGACGATGGCCGGCCCGGTCGCACCCGGGCCCACGCTGTTCGAGTGGTGCCGGCTCGCACTCGATGCCGCGCACCCGTCGCCGTCGTCGGCGGTCCAGGTGGCAGACATCGATCCGGCCCACCGCGCCGCGTTCGCCTCGCTTGCCGTCCGCCCGGGCTTCGTCGACGACTACCGCGACGAGCTTGAGGCGATCACGGTTGCATCTCATCCAAGCCGATCACTTTATGGTGAGTACATCCGCTGGTGCTTCGAGCGGGCACTCAACACCATGCCGGAACGCGTGACGGTTGCCACCCACCTGGCGCGAGCAGTCGGCATACGCGAGGACGGCGGGCGTCAGCTCATCGAACTCAGCACCGGTGAGGTGCTCGCGTGCGATGCCGTCGTGGCCGCGACCGGGTGGATGCCGCGCGACCACACCGACGAGGAGCACGGCTTCCTGGCGGTGCTGGCCAGGCATCCCGAGATGATGTGGGTAGGTCCCGACAACCCGATCGACCAGGCCCTCGGGGATGTTCCGGACGGGGCGACCGCGATCGTACGCGGGCTCGGGATGGGCTTCTTCGACGCGATGACGCTGCTGACCATCGGCCGCGGTGGGCGATTCGTCAACGACTCGCTGACGCGGGCGGGCGTGCGCTACGAACCGTCGGGCCGCGAGCCGAAGATGCACGTCACCTCTCACCGGGGCGTCCCGTACCGGGCGAAGTCGCTCTACGGCTCACTGCCACCCTCGGCGCCGCAGCGTCACCTGCGGTCGGTCGACTGGTCGACGATCCCACGCCCCATCGACTTCGACCGTCAGCTGTGGCCGCTCATCGTCAAGGACGCATTCGTCGACTACTACGAGACGCTTCACCGCGTGCGCCCCGAAGCGTTCGCCGCCCCACTGACCACGGTCCTCGCGACGATCGACACCACCGAAGGCCTGCCGTCGGCACTCGACGCCGCGATAGCGCCACACGTTCCGGACGCCACGGACCGCTTCGACCTGCCGGCGGCGATGTCGCCGGTCCGCGGAGCGTTCCCCGATCCCGAGACATTCACCGCCTGGGTCATCGACTACATGGCCGACGACCTCACCGAGTCGGCGAAGGGACGGGACAGCGCCATCAAGGCCGGACTGTGGTCGATCAGCGCGGCGCGACAGCTGGCGAACGTCATCGGAACGTTCGGCGGCTTCGACGCCGAGTCGCGCGCGAGCGGCTTCCGCGCCCTGCAGGCGTTCGGCGGCATGGTCGGCAGCGGCCCACCGGCCTTTCGCAGCCGGCAGTTGCTGGCCCTCGTGGACGCCGGTCTCGTCAGGTTCATCGGCCCCGCGGCGCACGTCATCGCCGACGACGAGCTCGGCCTCTTCCGCGCCGAGTCGCCCGCTGTCGCCGGTTCCGCCGTCACCAGTCCCGTGCTCATCGACGCGTGGATGCACGCGCACGACGTCACGGCCAGCGCCGATACCCTCACCCACTCGCTCGCGGCGGCGGGCCGCATGCGTCCATTCAGCGTCCGCGGACGGGACGGACGCCGGCACCCCACCGGCGGATTCGATGTCGACCCCCAGACGGGGCTACTGGTCCGTCCCGACGGCACGCGCGACACCGCGTTCCACGTCGCCGGCATCCCCCTTGACGAGGTGATGGGCGACACGATCATCAGCCCGATGCCGCGCACCGATCCCACGATGCTGCGTGAGACCGACCGCGTGGCTCGTAGCGTCCTGCGGGTGGCGGCCGAGGCCGCCACCTCCCTTCGTATGTCGAGGGGAAGCCGCGTTTCGCCGACGTTCAACGGTTGACAATGGCGCCTCCCCAGCTTCCGACGGCGGCACCGTGCTGCTCGGCGACGCCGAGCCGGGCGTGCCCTACTCGGTGCACGGGGCGCTCGGAACCTCGCTCCGGGCTCGGCGCACGCGGGCCGCCGAGGCCCCTGCCGGCAACACGGCCGGGCTGCGCCACTGGGCCGAGGGCATCCAAGAGCGCCATCGCGTCATCCTCACCAACCCTCGCTGCAGCGGGTGGCAGGTGTGGAACAAGCAACGTACCGATGAGGTATTACTGGACGTCGAGGACGTGGCGATGGACCACACCGGCGTCATGCGCTGGAGCGCCTACGACAACTGGGTGATCTCCAAGCAACGGGCCCACATCGCGCTGATCAGCGAGTTGGCCGCCCTTTTCACCGCCCCATGCCGCGACGGCGGCGACGACAGAGGGCCCGATCGTACCGGCGATGCCGTAGGTGGCGACGTCCCAGCCCTGGGCGCGGCGCTGGCTGCGCTGGCCGGGGCCGGCGATCGCAGGCAGGCGGCTGCTGATGCCTGCGGTCAGCAAGGGCCGACCAAGCCTGAGACGGCCAGCAGTACGGCGATCACCGCCGGCCAGGTGTGCGGGTAGAGCAGCGCTGCCGCGGCCAGGGTCCCTCCGTGGACAGATCAGGCGACGGCGATCACGGTGCGTCCGTCACGGGCGGTATCCAGCGGCCGCGCGATGAACGGCCCGGCCAGATGCGCTGACCCGGCCGGCGGCGGCGTTGACTTCCTGCTGCGGCTCGGGGCGTGGGAAGGATGCGCCCTCTCAAGGGGGCGCTGTTTCTGCAGGCGCCCCGCGTCCTCGTACTGGTGGTGTGGGGGGCGCGGCGTAATACGCCCTCACCGTGCCACTGCTTAGCCCATGCTCTTGGCACCGTCCAGGGACTCGCGGATGATGTCGGCGTGGCCGGCGTGCTGCGCGGTCTCGGCGATGATGTGCATGAGCACCCGGCGGGCCGACCACCGCCCGCCGGGCTCGAACCACGGGGCCTTCGGTAGCGGCTGGGTGGCGTCCAGGTCAGGCAAGGCGGCGACCATCTCATCGGTCCGGCGGGCCACCTCGGCGTAGTCGGCCAGCACACCGGCCAGTGTCTCGCCGGGTAGCAGCCGGAACCCGTCGGCCCACCGGGCCCAGTCGGCCTCCGTCATGGTGGTGAAATCACCCATCGCCGACGGGCCGTCCAAAATGAAGCCCACCCAGTTCCGCTCGACCGCAGTGACGTGCTTGATCAATCCGCCCAGGCACAGCTCGCTGACGGTGGCCCGCCGCCCGGCCTGCTCGTCGGTGAGGTCGCGGGTGGTGAAGCGCAGGAAGTGCCGCTGTTTGGCCAGCGTCGCCAGCAGGTCGGCACGCTCGCCAGTGGCGGCCGGCGCGTCGGCCAGGTCGTGGGTGGTCCGTTCATCGGCGGTGGTGGTCTCGCTCATGGTCTCCAGTTCCTTTTCCTGTTCCCGTTGGTCAGGACCCACGTTAGGCCGCCCTGCGGACACTTCCTGACCTGAATAGCGCAAGAATCAACGACATGGCGAACACCAGCACCCGGACCCTGCGGCTGCTGTCCCTGCTGCAGAACCACCGGTACTGGCCGGGCACCCACCTGGCTGAGCGACTGGGGGTTTCGGTCCGCACCCTGCGCCGGGACATCGACCGGCTGCGCGAGCTTGGCTATCCGGTCGAGGCGCAGCGCGGGGTGGACGGCGGCTACCAGCTCACCGCGGGCGCGGCACTGCCGCCGCTAGTGGTCGACGACGAGGAGGCGGTCGCCCTAGCCGTGGGGCTGCAGGCCGCGGCACACAGCGCGGTGGAGGGCCTCGCCGAGTCCTCGGTGCGGATGCTGGCCAAGGTGGTGCAGGTGATGCCGGCCCGGCTACGGCGCCAGGTCGAGGCGCTGAGCGCAATGACCCTGCCCGCCGGCTGGGACAGCCCGACCCGGCCAGGCGTCGACCCGGGCGTGCTCACCGCGGTCGCGCTGGCATGCCGGGACAGCGAACACCTCCGCTTCGCCTACACCGCCGCCGACGGCCAGCACACCGACCGGCACGTCGAACCGCATCGGCTGGTCTCCCTCGGCCGCCGCTGGTACCTGGTCGCCTACGACCTCACCCGGCACCAATGGCGCAGCTTCCGAATCGACCGCCTCACCGCGCCACACGGCACCGGCTCCCGGTTCCGGCCCCGCGACCTACCCGCCGCCGACGCCGCCGAGTTCGTCCGCACCAGCCTCGGCAACCTGCCCCGCCCGTCCCGGGTGGAGGCCTTGGTCGACGCCCCTGCCGCGGCCGTGCGCGAGCGGATCGGCCGGTGGGGCACAGTCGAGGAACTCGACGCCGAGCACTGCCGAGTGCGGATGACCGCCGACTCCCTGGACTGGCCGACCATGGCACTGGGCGCGCTCGGCGCCGACTTCCGCGTCCTCGACCCGCCCGAACTGCTCCAGCAGATCCACAACTGGGGCGCCCGATTCAACCGGGCCAGGGCGTGATCCGCCGCCCGCAGTCGACGCGGCATGACAGCCCCATCCGCTCATCGGCATGAGCATGCAGCTCCACGTGGCGGCGCCAGCGGCCTCGACCGTCACGCACCGTTGTCCGTTGTCAGAGAAGTTGGTCCGAGCGGAATGCGCCGAGCTGGGCGGGTCAGACCGGATGGCCAAAGCGAGCTGGGTCTCGGCGCCGGTGGCCACGGCCACGCCATCCACAGCGAAGGGGGCCCGGATGTCACGGTCGGCGAACGCATCAGCGCGTTCACCGAAGCCGTCCACGTCATCCGAGCGCTGACCGTACCGGGGCCGCCGGTCACCATCGGCGGCCGATACCACCGCCTCCACCAGGCGATGCCCGGGCCACCCCATCCTCATCCGATCGGACTATGGATCGGAGCCGTCAAACCGCGGATGCTCCGGCTCGTCGGCCGCATCGCAGACGGCTGGATTCCTTCTGCGACCCGGATCCCTCCGCACGAACTCGATGCCGCCAACGCCCGCATCGACGATGCCGCCCGCGCTGTCGGCCGCGACCCGGGCGAGATCCGGCGGCTTTGCAACATCCCCGCTCCGCCCCAGGCCCAGCCGGGCGTCTGGGCCGACCAGCTTGCCCGGATCGCCATCCGCCACGGCATCAGCCGCTTCCTCCTCTTCAGCGACGACTACGAGACGATCTCTCGCTTCGCCGACGTCGCTGCACGAGTACGGGAGGCAGTCACATGACCCGCAACCTCCCGCCGTGCCTGCGATCCGAGACCTACGAACGCGACCGCCCGCCGGGCCCGCGACTCGGCGATCCCGACAGGCAAAGCAGGCTGACCCAGGTGTACGCCTACTCGACCGGTGCTCCGGGCCGCCTTCCGCAGCCGGGGCCTGATCGTCGTGCACGCCTCAGAACAGGCAGCGGCGGGCGGCGACGTGGTCCGGCGAGTACCGGAGCACCGGATCGCGGCCGACGATGTCGTCAGGCGCCGGGTCATGCCACGGGCCCCCGCGGTCGTCACAGGGTTCTCTCCCGCATGCCCGCTATCGCAAAGTCCACAAGCCGGTCAGCCTGCTGCGTCGAGCCGTTCTCCCGCAACCAGGCGGCGCTGTTCATCAGCGCGAAGACATCCTGCCCGCGCACCTCGGGCCTGATCGCGCCGGCCGCCCGCGCCTGCCCGACCAGCCGTTCCCCGATCTCCACCATGCGTACGCAGCTGGCGTGCAACTCTGACGCCTCGTCGTCGGCGCCACCGATGAGCTCGGCGGCCAGCCCCTGGTAGGCCGCGGCGTGCTCGACGACGGCGTGGATCCAGCGTTCCAGGGCGCGGTCGGCGTCGCGGGGGGACTGGGCGATGAGCTTGTCGCCCAGCGCGAACAGGGCTTCGTTGCGTTCCCGCAGTAGCGCCCCGAGCAACGTCCGCCGGTTCGGGAAGTGCCCGTAGAGCGTGCCGATGGCGACTCCGGCGTCGCGGGCGATGCCCTCCAGCGGTGCCTGGACGCCCCGCACCCGGAACGCGGTCTCCGCCGCTGCCAACAGCCGTTCGTAGTTGCGCAGCGAGTCGGCGCGTGGCCGCCGCTTGCGGTCCGGCGCCGGGCTCACCGTCGACTGGCGGACCGACCATCCCGTACCGGTCGACCGCTCCGCCGGCCCGTCGGCCTGCGTCCTGGTGAGCTGCCGGCCGACCGACCTGGCCACGGTCCGGGCCGCCTTCCCCGATCGGCTGCCGGTGAACGTCGTCGCCGACCTGACCGAGGAGGCACCATGACCAGTCGAGGGCTGACCCGAGTCGGCGGCTGGCGGTGGCCAGCGTCCTGGCCCTGGAACCCCGGATCCTCATCGTGGACGAGCCGACAACCGGCCAGGACTGGCGCGGCGCGCGGGCGGTCATGGACCTGGTCCGCGAGCTGAACCGGGCCGGCCGGACCGTCCTGATGGTCACTCACGACATGCCCCTGGTCGCCGAGTACGCGCATCGGGCGCTGGTGTTCGACGCCGGGCGGCTCCGCGCCGACCTTCCGGTGGCCGACCTCTTCGCCGACGAGGACCTGCTCGCCGGGACCCAACTCGTCGCACCCCAGGTGACCCGCCTGGCCCGGCGGCTCGGGCTGCCCCCGGTCACCACCGTGGAAGCGTTCGTCGCACTGTGGGAGGAAGCCTGATGTTCCTCGAGTATCGGCCCGGCACGAGCTTTTTGCACCGGATGGACGTCCGCACCAAGCTCCTCGTCTTCGTGGTCGCGGTGGTGTTGACCTTCCAGTTCGCCCACCCGCTGCCCAACGCGCTGCTGGCCGTCGGCTCGCTGCTGCTCCTGCCCGCGATTGGCGTGCCGGGGCGGCAGGTGGGCAAGCTACTGGCGCCCCTGGCCCCGGTCGTCGCCCTGATTCTGATCTTCGCGGCGCTCAGCCGGGGCCCCGGTGACTTCGGCTCGTCCTCCTCCGCCCGGGTGCTGGTGCACCTCTGGTTCGGTGACGGCCTGCCGCTGACCGTCGGCGGCCTGGCCCACGGCGCCAACCTGGGCCTGCGGATCCTCACCATGGTCTGCCTGACCGCCGCGCTGATCGTCAGTACGCCGGTGGAGCACTTCGTCGCCCTCATGCGCATGGCCCGACTGCCGTTCCCGGTGGTCTTCATCGTGATGACCGCCCTGCGGTTCGTCCCGACCATGCAGCACCGGGCCAACCAGGTACTGGACGCCCAGCGGGCCCGGGGCGCGAAGATCGACGGCGGGATGATCGGTGCGATTCGCGCCTACACCACCATCATGGTGCCGCTCTTTTCCACCGGCATCCGGATGTCCGAGGAGTTGGCCGCCGCGATGCTCAACCGCGGCTACGGCATCACCCGGCAACCCACCGCGCTGACCATCCTGCGTCCGACCTGGCGTGATCCCGCCGTGGCCGTGGCGACCGCCGCGGTGCTCGGCGCGGTCGTCTGGGCCCGGCTGACGGGGTGGGGATCGTTGTGACCACTGTAGAACCAATGAACGGAGTACCCGACATGACCGACCGAGCGACGCTGGACACCGTGACCACGGCGGACCGGGCACGCGGCTGCCTAGCCGGGGTCGCGCTCGGCGACGCCATGGGCATGCCCGGCGAGCTGTGGCCACGCCAGCGGGTCGTGTCGACCTTCGGGTCGACCAACTCCGGGTGGTCAACGGGATCGACCCCGAAAAGCTCGCCGACGCGCTGCTCGACCACCGTCACTGACCCGCCATCGGGTGTGGTGCTCGGCGACCCGTACGTGGCGGGTCACTCGTCGCACTCGTGGTTCGGCAAGGGCCACCGGCCGCCGTGGACGTTGAAGGTCACATGGGGGTACCGTTCGCGCGTCACCGTCCGTGACGCCCCCGTCCGCTGACGGTCGCCGCCCGGCCGCCCCGGGCGCTCGTGATCGAGGTCGGCGTCTGTCAGAAGTCCATGCTCATGTCGCTGCTGGCCGGCGCCTTCGGCACGGGCACGACGGCGCGGGCTGGTCCGGGAGCTCGACGCCCGTCCCCGGCCGGGGACGGGCGTCGACGTGGGGCTCCGCGATTGACCTCGGGCTCCGTGTTCCACCCACGCCCGGTGCCGCCGCCTCCGCTGTCGTCCATGTCGCCGCCCACGGATGCGGCGCTCGCGCCGGACGTGACCGCCACGCCACCGCCGTCGGGGTCCGGGAGCGGGTACGCGGCCGGCTCGGTCTCGCCCCGGGCGCCTTCCTGCCGGTGTTCTTCGGCCTCGTCCACCCCGGTCGAGATGGGCCCGCTGTCTGCTGGGGGCGCTGCCGGCGCTGCGCGCCGAACGGCCGGGGCCGCACCTCGCCGTGGTGGTCGACGGCCACGACGCCGACGCGCTGATCGTCGACCACCGCCCCACCGAGGTCTACCTGGCGCGCATCGAGCTCGACCCGGACCGTCGAGGCCGTGCCATCGGCGGCCGCCTCATCGGTCAGCTGCTGCGCGAAGCTGCCGATCGGCGCCAACCCGTCGTGCTCGCACCGGCCCGTACGTCTCGGGCAGCCACAGCTGCACGGCGCGCCGCGCCGGGTCACGAGCCCGGTCGCCCGGAGTGCTGCGGACGGTTGATGGCCGACCGCCTGCACCTGCGGTTCGGGGCGGCGGGGTTGACGTGGCCAGATGCGGCGTGGATTCTCATTACTGGCATAGACCAGTTCGGTTCAACTGATCTTGGTTGGGGGAGTCGAGGATGCGGCGCAGAGCTCAGGTCGTCCGGCGCCGCGACTGTCACGTTGGCTGTGGTTCAACCTGGGTGGCGCCCGCGTCCACGCGAACGAGTCTTGCGCTGGCCCAAATTCAACGACTGGAGGTTCGATGTTTTTGTCGCGCTCGTTTCGTGGCTGTCGCCGCGCCGGAATATTCGCCGGATTGATCGGGCTCGCCATTGGCCTGGTGAACCCGCCTCCTGCTCGGGGGGAGGCCCAGGCGCCTGATCCGTCGGAGACGGCGCGCATTCTTCCGGAGCCGCAGCATGTCGAGCCGCGTCCGGGATCCGTCGTCCTGCCCGGCGATGTCGATGTCGTCGCGGGCGCGGCCGTGGATCCGGCGGCCGAGGAATCGCTCGTGGAGTTGCTCGGGGCGCACGGTGTCACGGCCAAGGTCGTGCGAACCGTGGACCTGTCCACCTCGCGCCCGTTGATCCTCCTCGGCGGACCGGGCGAGACGTCGGCGAGCACCGCAGTGCTGAGTGCCCTCGGGGTTGAGGGGCCAGCGGGGCTTCCCGGGGAGGGGTACGTCCTGGCGGCCGGGCACGATCGGCTCGGGCGACCGCGGATCGTCCTCGCCGGCGTGGACGGCGCCGGCACTTTCTACGCCGTTCAGTCACTTCGTCAGCTGCTCGTGGCGGAAGGCTCCCGGGTGGCCGTCGACGGCGTGGCGGTGCGCGACTGGCCGGGTTACCGGATCCGTGGCGGCATGGAGTCGTTCTACGGACCGGTGTGGTCGCAGGAGGACCGGCGCTCGCAGATCGAGTTCCTCGCCCGGCACAAGATGAACCAGTTCTTCTATGGGCCTGCGGACGACCTGCGTACCGGATCGAACTGGGACTCCCTGTACGACGAGGCGGAACTGGGCCGGCTGAAGGAGATCGTCGGCCTGGCGCGGTCGCGTCATGTCGATTTCGTGTACCGGATCTCGCCGGAGGCGCCTCTGGCACCCGGCCGGGGGATCTGCCACGTGCGCGAGTCCGATCGGGCCAAGGTACTGGCCCGCTTCGCGCAGTTGTGGGAGATCGGGGTCCGCAGTTACGTCATCGCCTGGGACGACGTGTCCGGTAACTTCGCGTGCCAGGAGGACCGGGACGCCTACCGGGGCGATTCGTCGCCGCTCGCCGCCGCCCAGGCCGGGGTCACCAACCTGGTGCAGCGCGAGTTCATCGAGAAGCACCCCGGCGCCACCCGTCTGGTGACCGTGCCGACCGAGTACTGGGGCATGACCCGTACGCCGTACAAGAACCGGTTCGACGAGTTGGTGAGCACCGACGTCGACCTCTACTGGACCGGGCCGGAAGTGGTCTCGCCGAGCATCACCCGGGACGACCTCCAGTCGGCGCGGGCCGCCTGGCCGCGGCACCGGATCATGCTCTGGGACAACTACCCGGTCAACGACTACAGCCCCAACCGGCTGCTGCTGGGCCCACTGGTGAACCGCGACGCCGGCATGGCGGACGACGTCATCGGCATCTCGTTCAACGAACTCGTCCAGCACCAGGAGGCCTCGCTGATCTCACTCGGCACGCAGGCCGACTACGCCTGGAATCCCGGGGCCTACGACCCGGAGCGCTCATGGACGCGCACGCTGCAGATCGTCGGCGGCGACGCGTACCAGGAGCTGCGGCTGTTCGCGGAGAACAACCGGGCCAGCGTCCTGGACAACACCGCGCGGCCGCAGTTCGCCGCGCTCATCAACCGGCTCATCGCCGAGTACTCGGCGGGCCGGCCGGTGGGCGACGAACTCGAGCAGCTCGATCGTGAAATGCGCCGCCTGGCGGAACTGCCCGCCGCGCTCCGGGCGCGGCTCGACAACCCCGCGCTGCTCAAGCAGATCGGGCCCTGGCTGGACCGCGTCGGAACGACCGGCCAGGCAGGCCGGGCGGCCGTGGCCATCCTCCGGGCCCAGGACCGGGGGGACGGCGAAGCCGCCTGGCTGGCGCGACGGGATCAGGCGCGTGCCCGCGGCATCCTCGACAGGACGTGGCAGCAGATCAGTCCGGGTCCGGTCGACGACCTGCTCAGCTTCGCGGCCTCGCAGAGCGACGGTTACATCGGTGACCGCTGGTACGGCGACGTCGGGGCTCCCACGGGCCTACCGGCTGCCAGCCAGGGGTCGGCGCTGGGCAACCTGACCGACCGGCGCGACGACACGGCGTACGTCGCCGCCGGCGAGCCGCAGGACGGCGACGCGATCACGGTTCCGATCACCAAACCGCACCGGCTGTCGGCGGTGACCGTGGTGCAGGACGCGACCGCTCCCGCCGACGGCATGATCCAGGCGCTGGTCGACGGCGCCTGGGTGGATCTCGGACCGCTCGCTGACGGGTTCACCAGGGTGCCGGCGGCGGACCTGGCGGCCAGCGCGGTACGGATCCGGTGGACGTCGGGCAGCGCGGCCCCGCGCGTCTACGAGATCGTCCCGCACTACTCCGACGTGTTCAGCGGCACCGTCTCGGTCGATCCGCCGGGCTCGCTCATCGCACCCGGGAAGACGAAGCGATTCCAGGTCACCTTCGAGGTGTTCGCGGATCACCAGATCAGCGGCCAGGTGACCGCCGCCGGCCCGGGCGGCTGGACCCTCGACCCGGCGACGCAGGTGTTCCGTGCCCAGCCGGGCGGTCGGACCATCGTCGCGAGCGTGCCGGTGGAGGTGACCGTCCCGGCCGGTGCCGCGACGGGACGCCACCAGGTCACGGTGTCCTTCGCCGAGGACGGCGCGCCGGCGGTGAACGTGTCGCTCCCGATCCTGGTCGGGGAGCAGAGCTACCCGAACCTCGTGACCGGGGCGAACCCGGCCGGCTACTGGCGGCTCGGCGACGCGGCCGACTCCGGCACCGCCGTGGACAGCTCCGCCGGCGGTCGGAGCGGCACCTACCTGGCCGGCGCCCACCCGGGCGTCGAGGGTGCGATCACCGGTGACCGGGCGGCGGACCTCTCGGCCGGGTACGTCGAGGCGCCGCGGAGCCCGCGAACCGACCTCCGGGGCGCTTTCACGCTGGAGGCGTGGGTGAAGCTCGACACGCTCGCTCCGGCGCCGGGGCAGGCGATCATCGAGAGCTACAGCGGGCCGGCGGTCAACGGGTACGCGCTGAGGGTGACCGACGGCGTCCTGCAGGCGTGGTCGCTGGGCGCTGCCGGAAAGGGGTACGGCCTGGTGACCGGCCGTACCCGGCTGACACCGGGCGCGTGGCACCACGTCGCCGCCGTCTTCGACGGGTCACGACTGACCGTGTACCTCGACGGCGTGGCGGACAACAGCGTCGCGACGTCGGTGCCGCCCGGCAGCGGTACGGCGAGCGTCAAGCTCGGTGGCCGTGGGGACGACGCGAACCAGCGGCTTCAGGGCGACCTCGACGAGGCGGCGATCTACGACCGTGCCCTGGCCGCGGCCGAACTCGAGGCGCACTACCTCACCGGTCTCGGCTGACCGGCCCTCCGCCGATGTGCGTCAGCCCTCCGTGGACGGGGGGCTGACGTGCATCTCGATGGCGTAACGATCCCCGCGGTAGAGCGACCGGCCGAACTCCACGACCTTTCCCATGTTGTCCACCGAGATGCGTTCGATCAGGAACGCCGGGCTGCCCTCGGCGACTTCGAGCCGCTTCGCCTCGGTGTCGGTCAGCCGGGCGATGGTGACCGTCTGCCGCGCCGATTCGAGCCGCACCCCGAAGACGCGGCCCAGCACCTCGTACAGCGAGTCGTCGTGTCCCATCACCGTCGGCAGGTTGGGGAACCGCGCCGCGGCGAGGTTGGTGCGCTCCAGCGCCATCGGGATGCCGTCCGCGGTACGGATCCGCTCGATGTAGTGGGTCGGCTCGCCCGGGGCGATGTCGAGGCTGGCCGCGACGGCGCGGGTCGCCGGGCGGGTACGGGCGCGGTACGACTTGGCCCCCGGTGTCATGCCGCGCATCCGCATGTCCTCGCTGAACGAGCGGAAGATCTCCGAGTGGGTCAGCGTGGGGTGCTGCACGAAGGTCCCGCGCCCGGGCACCCGCCGGACCATTCCCTTTGACTCCAGCGCGTCGATGGAGCCCCGGACGGTCATCCGGGCGACGCCGAACCGTTCGGCGAGGACGCGCTCCGAGGGGAGCAGCGCACCGTCCCGCGAGTTCAGGACCATGGTCGTGAGCACGTCCCTGATGTGCTCGCCTTTGCCGCCGTTGTGCTCCGCCAGCAGAGACTCGAGCGCCTCGTCGCTCGGCTCGTGTCGCCTCCTTGGCACCGGACCCGCTCTCCTTCCCGCGCAGTTGGGGTCATCGTACGGGCATTTCCCGTCCCGCCGTTGACCTCGACGTGACCCGTTGACCCCCGGTCTATACCAGTATTAGGCTCGGCTCGTCCGCCAGGCCGGGAGGGTGGCGGCCACGACGATCGGAGATGAGATGCCCAGAAGATTCGGTGTGATGGGGGTGGTGGCGACGACACTCGCCGTCACCCTTGCCGCCTGCGCGCCGGGCGACAGCGGGGATGGTGGCGGCGACGCCGTCAACCTGAAGGTCTGGGGCTGGCGGCAGGAGGACGTCGCGGCGTACAAGAAGATCTTCCAAATCTACGAGAAGGCCCACCCGGGCGTGACCGTGGAGTACGTCCCCTACAAGAACACCGAGTACGACACGATCCTCAAGACCGGGCTCACCGACGCCAACGGCCCCGACGTCGCGCAGCTGCGCTCCTACGGACTGCTCCAGCCGCTGGTCGGCTCCGGCAGCCTGGTGCCCCTCGACGACCAGGTCGACAAGCTCAGCGGCTTCCCGAAGCCGATCCTCGACGGCGCGAAGGGCGAGAAGGACGGGCGCGTCTACGGCGTTCCGTTCGCGATCCAGACGCTGCACGTCATCTACAACAAGAAGATCTTCGCCGACAACGGCATCGCCGCCCCCACCACCTGGGCGGACATGACCGCGGGCTTCGACAAGCTCGGCAAGGCCGGCGTCACCCCGCTGGCGAACACCGTCACCGACAAGTGGATGCTGCCGATCGAGCAGGAGATCTTCGGAGCCACCACCTACGGCGGCCCCGACTACCTCACCAAGATGCTCGACGGCTCGGCGAAGTTCACCGACGCGCCCTGGGTGAAGTCGCTCGAGACCTGGAAGAGCACCCAGAAGTACTGGCCGGCGCAGGCGTCCGGGGTGAGCTACACCGACGCGCAGGCGCTCTTCACCTCCGGCAAAGCCGCCGCGTTCCCCGGTGGGGTGTGGGAGCTCGCCGGGTTCAAGAAGGCCAACCCCCAGCTCGACATGGGCATCTTCAACGTGCCGCCGGCGCCCGGCGCGGCGGTCGACAAGACGTTGGTGCCCGGCTACGTCGACGGGTCGTTCGGCGTCTCGGCGAAGTCCCGCCACCGGGACGCGGCGCTGGACCTCGTGCGGTGGATGGCGACGGAGGAGTTCGGCAAGGCGCTGTCCAACGAGCTCCAGCAGATCTCCCCGGTACCGGGCGTCGAGCCGCAGGACGAACTCCTGGCGCAGGCACTCAAGGGGTACCAGGCGAACCCCAGCCCGTACGTCACCTACGCGTACTTCTCCGGCGGCACACCCACCGCCTGGGACCTCGCCTCCGAGGCGTTCTCCGACTACGTCCTGGGCCGAGGCACCGCCGCTGACTCGGCCGCACACATCCAACGAGGGGTCGATCAGTGGTTCCGGCCCAAGAACTGACGGTCCGTCCGGCCCGGCGGTCACGCCGCCGGGCCGGACGGGTCTCGGCAGGGTGGATCGCGTCGTTCTGCCTGCCGGCGTTCGCGCTCTACGGCCTCTTCCTCGTGGTACCGCTCGTCACCGCCTTCTACTACGGGCTGTTCCGCTGGGACGGCACCCGCCAGGGACAGT
Source organism: Micromonospora sp. B11E3 (assembly GCF_039871625.1). NCBI lineage: Bacteria > Bacillati > Actinomycetota > Actinomycetes > Micromonosporales > Micromonosporaceae > Micromonospora > Micromonospora sp. B11E3. Next base: position 38,797 of record NZ_JBDPMC010000056.1, read on the forward strand.
TCGTCGGGATCGGCAACTACCGCGAGATCCTCACCCGCTACCCGCTGAGCGACGAGATCCCCGCCGCGCTCGGGCACAACGTGCTCTTCTTCGTCGGCACCATGGCGATCCAGAACACCATCGGGCTCGGCCTGGCGGTGCTCCTGCACCGCAACCCCTGGGGCAAGCGGCTGTTCCAGACGCTCTTCTCGCTCCCGTACCTGATCAGCCCGCTGATCGTCGGGTACATCTGGTCGCTGTTGCTGAGCCCCACCTTCGGCCCGATCAACTTCGCGCTCAGGGCGGTCGGCCTGGACGCGTGGGCGCGGCCGTGGCGCGGCGAGCCGGATCTGGCACTGCCGGTACTGATCCTGGTCAACGCCTGGCAGTGGATCGGCGGGCCGATGCTCATCTTCGGCGCCGCTCTGGCCGGTATTCCCCAGGAGCTGGAGGAGGCGGCCGCGATGGACGGCGCGTCATCGACCCGGACGTTCTGGAGCATCCGGTTCCCGCTCCTGATACCGGCGGTCGGGGTGATCACCGTGCTGACGTTCATCGGATGCTTCAACATCTTCGACCTCGTCTACGCGCTGGGCGGTTCCGACGGCGGCCCCGGCGGCGCCATGGACGTCCTGGGCCTGCTCTACTACCGGACCGCCTTCCGGGGCGGCAGCAACGCGATCGGAGAGTCGTCGGCGTTGGCCATGCTGATCTTCGTGCTCATCTTCGGCGTCTCCCTGGCCCTGGAGCGGGCGCTGCGCCGCCGGGAGGTCCACTAAATGAGCATCACCCTTCGCAGCGCCCCCGGCCCGGTGTCGAAGGCCAGGGCCGAGGTCGCACGTCCGCGCGGCGCCCGCCAGCGTTCGCCGCTGCGCGGCGCCGGCAGCCAGCTTCTCCTGTGGGCGTACGCCGCGATCGCCTTCGGCCCGCTGCTGCTGGTGCTGATCGGCTCGCTCCGGCCCAACGCGGAGATCCTCCGGGCGCCGGTCGGCCTGCCCAGCTCGTTCGACCTGAGCAACTACGCCCGCGCGTGGCAGACCGCGTCGATCTCGACGTACTTCATCAACTCCCTGACCGTCACCTGCGCTTCGGTGGCATTGTGCGTCAGCGTGTCGGCGATGGCCGCCTATGCCCTGGCCAGGTGGAAGTTCCGGGGCCGGGCCCTGCTGGCGGCGTTCTTCCTGTCCGGGTTGATGATTCCCGCGAAGCTCGGCCTGCTGCCGGTGTTCTACATGTTCCAGTCGATGGGTCTGACCGACAGCCGGATCGGGCTGGTGCTGCTCTACGCGGCGAGCGGAATCCCGTTCTCGGTCTTCGTGATCATGGGGTTCATGCGGGGACTGCCCGGGGAACTCGAGGAGGCCGCGCGGATAGACGGGGCGAACGAGGGCAGTCTGTTCGTGTCGGTCGTCCTGCCCCTGATGCGGCCGGCGCTCGCGGTGGCCACGGTCTTCCAGTTCGCGCCGACCTGGAACGACTTCTTCTACCCGTTGGTACTGCTGCGCAGCGGCGACAAGTACACCGTCCCGGTCGGGCTGACCCGGTTCTTCGGCGAGTTCGCCGCCGACCGCGGCACCCTGTTCGCCGGACTCGTGATCGCCCTGGTACCGCTGGCCGTGGTGTTCGCGCTCGCGACCAAGCAGATTGTCGCAGGGCTGACCGCAGGGATGTCGCGATGACAACGACGATCACCATCGACGGCGGCAAGTCGGAGCTTCGGCTGCTGCTGAGTACCCCGGCGGGCCGTCGGATCGGCGTCGGCCCGGGCTTCTTCTACCGTCCGGACGAGGACGGCGTCGACCGGATACTGGCCGCCGTTCGTGGCGCCGCGGCGACGATCTCCCTACCCGCGCAGGTGGCCGGCGTGGTCGCCGGCCTGACCGGGGTACCGGGGGAGCGCGCCGAGCGCCGGCGTCTCGCCCTCGCCCTCGAACGGCAGTTCGGCGGCCCGGCCGTCGTCGTGGAGGACAGCATCCTCGCGCACGCCGGCGCTCTCGGCGGTCCCGGTGTGCTGCTGTGCGTCGGTACCGGGACGACCGTGCTCGCGGTGGACTCCGGCGGCGACCACGTACGGCTCGACGGATGGGGGCCGCACCTCGGTGACCGTGGCAGCGCGTACGCCATCGGGCTGGCCGGAATGCGCGCCGCGACCGCGTCGCACGACCAGGTCGGGCCGACAACCGTACTGGCCGACCGCCTGGTCGCGGCGCTCGGCGGCATCGACCTGGCGTCGCTCCAGCGGTACTACCGGGACCCCGCCATGATCGCCCGTACCGCCGCCTTCGCCCGCGACGTGCTCGACGCGGCCGCGCAGGCAGACCCCGTGGCCGGCCTGATCTGCGCCCATGCGGCGACCGACCTCGCCGACGCGGCGCGGGTGGCAGCCGTCCGGCTCGGTCTCAGCGGGGCGGCCCGGCGGGTGTCCTTCAGCGGACGGCTGCTGGCCCCGGGAAACGCTCTCCACCGGGCGCTGGCGGCCGAACTCGAGGCCAGGGGGCTGCCCCTGGTCAGCCCCAGAGCGGAGCCGCTCGACGGCGGTCCGGCGCTGCTGAGCGGTGTCGAACCCTACGCACGCCTGCTGGCCAGCCACGGGACCGGTGGCGACGCATGAGGGTCGGACACGGGGTGGCGCGGCTCGAGGTCGTGCCCGGAGAACCCATGGGCGGTTACGCCGACCGATCCGACGGCGTCCAGAACGTGCTCGACCCGTTGGAGGTCCACGCCGTCACGTTCGCCGACGACGGCCACCGGTTCGCGCTGGTGGTCGCGGATCTGATCTGCGTCAATGTCGATGTCGTCGAGCGGATCCGGGGCGCCATGCGGGACATCGGCGTGCAGTCCTGCTGGGTCGCCGCCACGCACACCCATGCGAGCCCCGAGGCGGGCTGCAGCCCCGGCGGCGAGGCCACCCCACGGCACGTCGCCGACCGGCTCGAAGCCGCATCACTCGCGGCCGCGCGGTCCGCCCTGGCGTCCGAGCGCGCCGCCAGACTCGGCTCCGTCCGCACACTGGTTCCCAAGCTGGCGGGTCGCCGTAACGTCACCGACTCGGGCCCGCTGGACATTCCCGTCGACACCATCACGGTCACCGCGGGCATCGACGTGGTGGGGCTGGTCGTGATCTCGCCGGTCCACCCGACCATCCTTCCCGCCGACAACAACCACGTGAGCGCGGACCTGAACGGCGGCATCCGTCGGGCGCTGTCCGCGCCAGGCAGGTGGGTGGTCGTCGCCACCGGTGCCGCCGGCGACATCAGTACCCGACACACCCGTCAGGGGCGGGGGCTTGACGAGGTGAATCGGCTCGGCGCCTGGTTGGTCGACCGGGTCGGACCGGTGCCGCCGCACGTCGGCGGGGGCGCCCCGACGCCGGTACGGCCACCGATCTCCCGAACCGTCACACTCGCCCCCAAACAGCCGGAGGAGCTCGACGCCGCCCTGCGGCAGACGCCGCCGCCGGGGGTCAAGGACGAACGCATCCGCTGGGTTCTGCAACAGGGGCGGCGGATCGCGGAGGAGCAGGCCGCCCACCGGCGCACCGAACCGTACGTCATCGAGGTGGAGGCGGTGGACCTCGACGGGGTCACGGTCGTGGCCGTTCCCGGCGAGCTGTTCCTGGAGCTGGGCGAAACGATCCGTTCGGCAGCGCCCGACCGGGTGGGGGACATCGTGGTCCTCGGCTATGCGAACGGCTACCTCGGCTACCTTCCCGCCCGCGACACGCCACCCTGCTACGAAACCTATGTCAGTCCGGTCACCTCGGGCAGCGGCGAGATCGTCGTCGAGGCCGCCGTCGAGGCCGCCGTCGAAGCCGTCGGTGACCGTGAACATTCCAGGAGGATCAGTGCCTGAGCCCGCCTACGCCACCATCGCCCGGAACGCACTCGAACAGGTTCTGGCCGCGGAGCTCGACGCCATCGAGGCCGCGGCCGGGCTGGTCGCCGACGCCATCGCCGCCGGTGGTGTCCTACAGGCGTTCGGGACCGGCCACTCGCGGATCGTCACCCTCGAACTCGCGGGGCGGGCCGGTGGGCTCGCCGCCGTCAGCATGCTGGCGGTCAAGGATCTCGTGATGTTCGGCGGCGCCGACCCGGAGCCGATCCTCGACCCGACGTACGAGCGCGAGTCAGGTCTCGCCGAGCGGATCTACCACCTCGCCGCACCCTCCGAGCACGACGCCTTCCTGATCGTCTCCAACTCGGGCATCAACGCCGCCGTCATCGAGATGGCGGAGTTGGCCCGCGAGCGCGCGCATCCGATCGTGGCGGTCACCTCTCTCGCGCACACCCGCTCGGCCGGTGCGCGTTCTACCGAGGGACCGCATCTCGCTGACATCGCGGATGTGGTGATCGACAATCACGCGCCGGCGGGAGATGCGGCACTGGAGATCACCCCAGGAGTTCGGATCGGGGCGGTTTCGTCGTTCACCGGAGTCCTCATCGCGCAGCTGCTCACCGAACTGGTCTGCCGCCGGTTGCTGGGCCGCGACATCGACCCGCCCGTCCACGTATCCGCGAATCTCGCTCAGGGCGACGCGCACAATCGCGGCCTGTATGAGCGGTACCGGGATCAGGTCCGCCCGATCGAACCCTGATCCGCCACGGACGAAGGCTTCCAGGCGTCGGGGGAGAAGTTCGAGCTGCCCGTTCAGCGTGTCGTCGCCCGACTCGGTGAGCCGGCGGATTGGTTTGAGTAGGTGCTTGCCTGGGCGTGGGGGGCTCGGCCTGGGCCCGCGCCATGTCGCCGACATGGCGGTGTCGCAGGGGCGGCGAAGGCCCCATGTCGCCGACATCGCGGTGAAGCGGGTGCGTCTGCCGCATCTGCCCGAACGCGCGGGTGGCCCCTGGGCACCGAGTGCACGCCCGCCAGCCCGCGTCGCGGTTACCGACTCGATGAGGAGCAGGACTGATGGCTGCTAGACCCAACGCCGCTCGGTTAAGGTCCGGCGGGTGTTTCGCAATGGTTTGTGATGATGTCGATCGCGATGGTGGCTTTGTAGCTATGCCGGTCTACGTTGGGTCCGCGGGCTTGGTACTTGGAGTTTGAG